>CAYJHM010000205.1:0-3344 GCA_964369935.1 uncultured Rikenellaceae bacterium | reverse complement strand
TGGTAGTAGAGTCCATGATATAGAGCCTGCGTTTCTTGTTATTTCGGCTGTCTAAGAAAATGTGTACTTTTATATAAAGTAGGATGCGTCTCACTAAAGCTCAAACAAGTTTGGCTATAGCTTCGACTTTCGCTACTTTTGCCCATAGATTAAATTTTAGTGTGCAAAACAAAATTAATCTAAATGGGGCAAATTTCCAAATTTGGAAATTTTCCCCTGTTTTTTTATCTCTCAAAAAGTTTTATTGGACAACAATAATTTACGATTACTGCTCACAAAAACATCTCCATTGACAGCTGTGTGAGTGCCTGATTCGGATACCATAGAATAGAGAGAACGGATACCTTTACGCATATCTCCTCCTCCATAGATATGAAACTTTGTACTAACTTCTAAATTAAATAACATAAATATTGATTTTTAAAATTATGCCACAAAGGTCAATATAATTAAAATGAAAATTATTAGTGTCCGATAAAAAAATCAAAAATTAGTATAACTTGCAAAACAGTAGGCAGACTCATCATTAGAGCTCCTCATTTTTTTTGTTGTCTTTGAATAACATCTCAAATTTATCTCTATGTGCCTCCCCCCAATCATCTATTGCATCAAGCAGAGGTAATAGCTCTTCTCCTAACTCGGTTAATGAGTATTCGCTACGTGGTGGTAGCTCGGGATATATAACCTTCTTCACTATCCCGTGCTCTTCTAGCTCTTTAAGTTGAAGGTTTAGAACCCGAGGAGTAGCTTCGGGCAGTTGTTTATGTATCTCGTTTGGACGCATTGTGCCTTCTCTTAGCATATCGATTAAGCATGGTTTCCATTTAGCGGATATTATCCCCATGGTTAATTTTATACCACAAGTTAAATCAAGTGGTGTCTTTCTTTCGTAATTCGCCATAAATTAATTTTTACTTCTACACTGCAAAAATAGTAATAATTTTGATAAAATAGGGTATAGGGATAAATTATTCCTTATATGAATAATTTTACAGTACTTGTAAATGTTGTAGATACATTGTACCTTTGTGAACGATAAGAAAATAGTACCTTTAATAAAAAAAAATATGTATATAGTAAAACGTTCCATCTTAATAATAATTTCGTTATTCTCAGTAATGTCTGTTTATGCGCAAAGAGTTGCCAAGGACACCATATCAATCGATGAGGTGGTGGTAACTGGAACACGAAACGAAACAGATATTAGGCATCTACCATTAAGTGTTTCAATTGTTAAAGAGAGTCAAATAAAAAATCGTTATGAACCATCACTACTTCCTATCTTAACCGAGCAAGTGCCAGGGCTATTTAATACTGCGCGCGGAATTTTAGGTTTTGGAGTGTCGACAGGTGGCTCGGGAGGCATAAAGATGCGTGGTGTTGGGGGCGCGCCAACAACGGGAATGCTTGTGCTAATTGATGGGCACCCTCAATATATGGGGCTAATGGGGCATCATTTAGCCGATGCTTATCAATCGATGATGGCCGAACGGGTTGAGGTTGTGCGTGGTCCAGCATCTGTTATTTATGGTTCGAATGCTATGGGGGGTGTAATCAATATTCTAACTAATAAAAACGACAAAGATGGCTTCATGGGTAACGTAAATCTTGGGTATGGCTCATGTAACACAATGACAAGCGAGATAAATAGTCGTTTTAGAAGGGGTAAACTATATGCCGAAGTTATAGGTTCGTACAATCGTACTGATGGGCACAGGGCTGAAATGGAGTTTGAGCAGTACAGTGGATATACGAAGGTTGGTTATGATTTTTCGGATAAATGGAACCTATTTACAGATATTAACTTAACGCACTATAACGCTTCGAACCCAGGTATGGAGGATAAGCCGATATTTGATAACGACTCACGAATTACAAGGGGTATGACCTCTTTTTCGCTAGAGAATAATTATGATATCACATCGGGAGCTCTTAAGTTTTTCTACAATTGGGGGCATCATAATATTAACGACGGTTATTTTGCAGGGCAAACTCCTAGAGATTATCATTTCGATTCAAAAGATTTTATGCTTGGTGTTAATTGGTACCAATCAGCATCATTTTTTAAAGGTAACAGAGTTACAGTAGGCGTTGATTATCAACAATTCGGAGGTAAAGCGTGGAACTTATACCTAAACGGAACGGAGACTGAGCTAGTTGATAAGCAAGAGAATAATATAGCTGGATATCTAGATTTTCGTCAAAGTGTAGGCAATTTTTTAACATTTAATGCGGGATTGCGAGTTGATAATCACTCGGTATCGGGAACACACTTTATCCCTCAATTTGGTGCTTCTGTCTATCCTTTAAGTAGTGGCGAAGTGAAAATTATTGCTAGTAAAGGTTTTCGTAACCCCACTATTAGAGAAATGTATATGTTTCCGCCACAAAATCCAGATTTAGCACCTGGAGAGCTATGGTGCTATGAGATAGCTTGGAAACAGAGATTACTGGCAAATAGGTTAACATACGAAGTTGCCCTATTTTATATTAAAGGCGAGAATATGATACAAGTAGTGCCGATTGATGGTCGCCCTTTAAATGTTAATAGCGGAGCGATTGAGAATTGGGGGATTGAGTTTAGTAGCTCGTATCGAATTTCGGATATGTTTAATCTGTCTGCAAATTATAGCTACCTTAAGATGAGGTATGAAGTTTTAGCTGCGCCAGAGCATAAATTGTTTGCAGGTGTAAATTTTACGAAGGGCAAATGGGCTGCATCAACAGGCGCACAATATATTAATGGTTTATATACTTCGATAGATAAAGATAATACAACGCAGGAGAATTACTTAGCACTAAATGCTCGTGTAAGCGTTAAATTATCAAATAAATTAAGTATGTACATCAAAGGTGAAAATTTATTAAATCAAAAATATGAGATAAATTATGGCTTCCCTATGCCCGGTGCAACAATAATGGGTGGTGTCAATATTCATTTCAATAACAAGTAATTTAAACTCTATGAAAACAACAAAAACTGTTAGTCTTTACTCTTTAGGCTATTCAGAACTTAAAAGCTACCTAGTAGCAGGGATATTCGTGATTGGAAATATCGTGTTACCACAATTGGCACACACTGTTCCGCAAGGAGGATTTATATTTCTCCCAATATACTTTTTTACACTTATTGCGGCATATAAATATGGATGGAAAGTAGGATTGATAACAGCACTGTTATCTCCTCTTGTTAATCATGTTCTCTTTGGAATGCCTCCGTTAGCTGTACTTCCAGCAATTCTTACTAAGTCGGTATTTTTGGCTCTGTCGGCGGGGTTATGTGCAGCATATTTCAAACGTATTACAATTGGGTTACTTGCACTAGTTGTTTTAGCATATCAAAT
>CAYJHM010000204.1:1734-3364 GCA_964369935.1 uncultured Rikenellaceae bacterium | reverse complement strand
ATGATTACAAGTAAACAGTTATTACAGATTTATGATAAACCGATGATATACTATCCATTATCAACATTGATGTTAGCGGGGATTAAAGATATTCTTATTATCTCGACCCCAACTGATTTACCTAATTTTAAAAAATTATTGGGCGACGGAAGTTTATATGGGGTAAATTTATCCTACGTAGAACAGCCTTCACCCGATGGATTAGCGCAAGCATTTATTTTAGGTGAAGATTTCATCGGGGACGACGATTGTGCTATGATTTTAGGGGATAATATCTTTTATGGCAACGGCTTTAGCAAAGTATTAACAGAAGCAGCTGAGAATAAGGATCGTGCAACTGTGTTCGGATATTATGTAGACGATCCACATAGATTTGGTATAGTTGAGTTTGATGATAATGGCAAAGTGCTTTCTGTTGAAGAAAAACCACAAGATCCTAAATCAAATTATGCAATTACAGGACTATATTTTTATGATAAAAGAGTAGTTGAGTATGCAAAAGCGTTAAAACCTAGCCCGCGAGGCGAACTTGAAATTACAGATTTAAATAGAGTGTATCTTGAAAACAATGAGCTTGATGTTAAGCTTTTAGGTCGTGGATACGCATGGCTTGACACGGGTACTATGGACAGTTTGCTTGAAGCAGCTGATTTTGTGCAAACAATTGAAAAGCGTCAGGGTATAAAAATTTCAGCCCCTGAGGAAATTGCATATAAAAAAGGTTGGATAACTAAAGAACAGTTACTAAAATCAGCTGAACTTTATGGTAAATCCACATATTGAGAGCATCTTAAAATAGTAGCCAGCGGAAAAATTAAATATTAAGGAGAGAAAAATGAAAGTAGTAAAGACTGATATAAAAGATTTATGTGTAATTGAGCCACAATGTTTTGGAGACCATAGAGGTTGGTTTATGGAAACATACTCATATAATAAACTCAAAGAGCAGGGAATTGATACTGTTTTTGTACAGGACAACCAGTCATTCTCCGCGCAAAAAAACACATTACGCGGCCTACATTTTCAGAATAACCCAATGGCTCAAACAAAACTGATTCGCTGCACTAAAGGAGTAATTATCGATACTGTAGTGGATTTAAGAAAAGATTCTGCTACTTATAAAAAGAGCTTTTCCATTGAACTTTCTGCTGAGAATAAAAAGCAACTCTATATTCCAAAAGGTTTTGCGCATGGCTTTCTAACTTTGACAGACGATGTTGAAGTGCAATATAAAGTCGATGAGTATTACTCAAAAGAATGCGATAGAAGTGTTAAATATAATGACCCTGAGTTTAAAATTGATTGGGGAGTAGAAAACCCTATTTTATCAGAAAAAGATTTAAGTGCACCACTGCTAAAAGACAGTGATGTTAATTTTTAGTTTATTGAAAGAGAGAATTATATGAAAATATTAGTTACAGGCGCTGCTGGTTTTATCGGTAGCAACTTTGTTTACCACATGTTAAAAGAACATCCGACTTACGAAATCGTAGGCCTTGATTTGCTAACATACGCAGGCAATCTGCAAACCCTTGAAGAAGCACTAAAAAATCCTAAATTCAAATTTACAAAAGGTGAAATTGCAGATGGCGAATATATCTTCAAAATATTTGGAGAAGAAAAATTTGAT
>CAYJHM010000204.1:0-1724 GCA_964369935.1 uncultured Rikenellaceae bacterium | reverse complement strand
TCTATCGAAGACCCAGTCATTTTCCTTAAAACAAATATTATCGGAACACAGGTATTGATGGATGCTTCACTCAAATACGAAGTAAAAAGATATCACCAGGTTTCAACTGACGAAGTTTATGGAGATTTGCCACTGGATAGACCTGATTTATTCTTTACAGAAGAAACTCCTATTCACACTTCAAGTCCATATTCCGCATCTAAAGCATCTGCCGATTTATTAGTACAAGCGTACAACAGGACATTTAAGTTGCCTGCTACAATCACTAGATGCTCGAATAACTACGGACCATATCACTTCCCAGAAAAATTAATCCCACTTATGATTTCTAGAGCACTAAATGATGAAGCTCTACCTGTTTACGGTACTGGTGAAAATGTACGTGACTGGCTATATGTTGGGGATCACTGTATCGCGATTGATAAAGATATTCATTATGGTAAAGTTGGGGAAGTATATAATGTTGGTGGGCATAATGAGCGCACAAATTTAGAAGTAGTAAAAACAATTTTGCATCAATTAAATAAGCCAGAAAGCTTAATATCTTATGTTTCAGACAGAAAAGGGCACGACATGAGATACGCTATAGATCCAGCAAAAATTTCAAGAGAACTTGGATGGGAGCCTACTGTTTTATTTGATGAGGGAATAAAATCTACAGTCAAATGGTATCTAGACAATAAATCTTGGTGGGAAAATATCATCAATGGCGAATATAAAGATTATTATGAAAAAATGTATGATAATAGATAAAATCATCGGAGGTGAACATTATTAAAGTTTTAGTACCTGGTGTAAAAGGTCAATTAGGTTTCGATGTCGTTAACACATTAACAGATTTAGGGATTGAGTGCAAAGGTGTTGATGTTGATGATTTCGATTTAACCGATGAAGTAGCTAGCAAAGATTACGCGCTAAATTACGCACCTGATGTTATAGTACACTGTGCGGCTTATACTGCTGTTGATAAAGCTGAAGACGACAAAGAAACTTGTGAAAAAGTAAATGTAAATGGGACTAGAGCTCTTGCGCAAGCAGCAAAAGAGCTTGACGCTAAGTTTTTTTACATATCCACGGACTATGTTTTCGAGGGTGTAGGAGATTGTGCTTTTGAAGTAGATGATGCAAAAAATCCGATAAACCATTATGGGTACACTAAGCATCAAGGTGAAAAGCAAGTAGAAGAGATTCTAAGCAAATACTTTATTTTAAGAGTGACATGGACATTTGGCGAAAATGGTAATAATTTTGTTAAGACAATGCTAAGACTAGCTCAAACGCATAATAAACTTACTGTTGTAAACGACCAAGTCGGATCGCCTACTTATACAAAAGATGTCGCTAAAACAATAGGTGAGATGATAAATACCGAGAAATACGGAGTTTACCATGTTACTAACGAAGGTTTTTGCACTTGGTATGAATTTGCAAAAGAAATTTTTGCTAAAGCGAATTTACCTATTGAAGTTTCTCCTGTAACTTCTGCAGAATACAAAACTGCTGCAGCTCGTCCGCATAATTCAATATTAAGCAAAAAAAGCCTGAGTGAAAACGGCTTTAGCTTGTTACCTACTTGGCAAGATGGATTGAGCAGATTTTTAGAAAATATACTATAAAATTTTATGATTACACATAAATTTAAGTGAGCTTAAGTTTATGTGTAATTGCTAATTATAAAGGAACGGAGCTATGTTATGTCTAAGATGTCGCCGATGATGGAACAA
>CAYJHM010000203.1:0-3382 GCA_964369935.1 uncultured Rikenellaceae bacterium | reverse complement strand
TGTGTACGATGCTGAAATCGAGGGAGATTGCTTTCGAATCGGGGGGGTGGTAGGATGGCCACACGGATCAAGCACCATAAGCAATATTACGGTAACTAATAGCACAGTAAAGGGTGGATTAGCTGTAGGGGGAGTAGTTGGGCGTGCAGGTCACGTAGGATCATCTATCATAGACGACAATATAGTTGAGTATATTAATGTGAGTAATGTAACTGTAGATAAAACCCTAAAAACAAGTACTGATACAGGCTTAAATTATAGAAATTTCGGAGGAATAGTAGGAGAACACACTAAAACATCTGTAATAAGAGATGCTGTTCTTAACTCAGTGACTATGAATGGCTCTAATGTAGTAGGTGAAAGTGCAGAGATACATAATATTACAATCAATAACCCAAATGTAATTGCGTATAATGTTTTAAGATCTGGCAAGAATGCCTTTGTGGATATATGTGCAGGAGGCGCAGTAGCCCAAGCACTTAATAGTACCAAAATTTCAAATATAACTGTAAACTCTGCAGTGGTTACTGGTGCTGAAAGGATTGGCGGTGCTATCGGAATTATAAATGGAACGGGTGGCATAATCTCTGCCTCATACATTAAGGTAAATGGAGTGACTATCAAAAAATACAGTACTTCATATACGGGCAACTTTTCTGGTGGAGGTGTAGGTCGCGCTGAAAATATTGCTACGCTCTCAAACATAGAGGTAAAAGATGTGGATATAAATGTTGCCAAAGCTGAAAATACATCACTTGATAGTGCTAAAAATATCGGAGGAGCAGTGGGTTATTTACTTAACTCAAATCTTTATTATTCTACAGTTGAGAATCTCACCATCCTTGCGAATTATGAAGTGGGTGGTGTTGTAGGACATATGAATAATACAAGCACTTCTATTAAAGAAATGAAACATTGTCACCTCAGAGGTTATTATAAAATTAAAGTTCAAAATATTCGTTCTGGAGGTATGATAGGGTATGCAGGAGGTTATACTATTCTTGATTGTAGTACAGAGGATGTTAACACATCTGATTCTTATTATATAGGAAAAACTTCCCTTGGAGGCATAGTTGGAACAATCTCTAATTGCAAACTAATAGCTTGCAGAAATGGGATAAGAAACATTAGTACTGAGACTTCGGCTGATAATATTGGTGGAATATGCGGCACTAGTAATGGTCTTTCGCATATCATAGCGTGCTACAACCTTGGAACAGTTAGTACAACAAGTACTTTTAATTATATAGGAGGGATATTGGGAACTAATTCCGACACTACTGATCCAGCAGCAGCATCAATACAAGCTTGCTATAATTTCAGTACATTTGTTCGTACAGGATATTCTAGTGATGGAGAAATTCAAGGAAGAAATTTTACTAATGGAAAAATGGTAGTTCGAGGATATGCTCATTTAAGTGGATCTACTACATTCGGAAGCACTACAGGGGTAGCAAATTCTAATGGTTATGTGTTTAGTAGCGCCAGTAGTGCTAATACCAATGCCTCTTTTATGAATAAATTTAATGAAATAATCGTATTGTCAGGAATAACAGGAGTCAGTTTTGTAAGTGGCGATGGAGCGCCACGAGTGGTAATTGAAGAGGGTTACACTATTCCAGCTACTATAAACGTGAGATAAATAATTAGATAGATTTAGAGTAATAAAGCCATGAAGATAAATAATTATATAATTGGAATCACTTTCTCCCTTTTAGTAATAGCGGGTTGCCAAAAAGATAGGATAGAGACTACGGAGACCCAAAACAAGGCTATAGAATTAAGGGTAGCTGCCCCAGCAGAAATAAATACTCGCGTTTCATTCGAAGACATGGGTACTCAAGGTGTGCACCTCACCTGGGACATAGGTGATAAATTCTCTGTTTATGATGGTCTAGGTTACTATGTCTGTGATTTTGAGTATGTTGGTGGGGGAGGTGAAAAAACTGGCAAATTTGTACAAATAGGAACGGAGGAGATGAGGGGTAGCTATACGGCAGTTTTTCCGGCGGTAGATCCAGCTACTTACCCCACTTTGGAGGACCGTAATGCGGCAACGAAAATATCTGGAACTCAAATTGGCAATGATACATTTGAGCACTTAGAACCAGTGGTACGAATGAGTGGTCAGTTTAATTACAACCCTTTATCTACAGATGCAAATCATGTTAGCTTTGCATTTGCACACGATGAGGTTTTACTGCGTCTGAGTTTTGAACTTCCAGCAGGGAGTACACCTAAAGAAGTGTATGTGCGGACAAGTGAGAATGACAGATACACCGTGACGATGGCGAATCAAGCACCAGCTTCGACTGGAGAACAAAATATTTTTAAAGTAAATTTATTAATAGATAATCAAAGTGGCACAGCCGAGCGCTTTTTTTACTATAAAGTGACTCTGGATGATAATTCACGCCTAGACCATAGCACGAAAACAAGCCAAGAATATCTATCGGGTGGAATATATTTAGACCATATTTCGACTTTTAATACTTGGATTGCAATTTATACACCTGAGGATTTGGCTGCTGTGAATGAATATAAAACAGGATCTTATATCCTTGCGCAGGATATTGACCTTTCAGGTATTAGCAAATGGGTGCCGCTGGGTGAACACGGAGGGGATGGATTAGTTGAGCCCAAATTTAGAGGTCGTTTTAATGGAAATGGAAAAACTATTAGTAATTTGACTAATATAGGTGCTGGATACGACAAAGGACTTTTTGGAAGTTGTATGTACGCTGAGATATTTAATCTAAAATTAAAAAATGTGGATCTCTCAGATGGAAATGCTTATATCGGTGGTTTAGCAGGTATTATTCGCTCAAGTATTATTAGGGATATAGTTGTTGAAAATGTAATAATTAAGAGTGTTGATTACTGCATTGGAGGTCTAATAGGTATGATTTTTGACTCCACCATAGAGGATATAGAGGTTATCAGGCCAGATATTAGCAGCCAATCAATAACAGGTGGTGTGATAGGGTATATTTGCGATACCTATGACTTTAATTCTTCATCCACTCCATCCACCCCATCCACAATAAAAAATATTAGAGTGATTTCACCGAAAGTGAGTACTTCTTCATCACGCGACTTTAGTAATAATAGTAGTATTTATAGTTATTTAGACACTAAAGCAAACAGTGGCGGAATTGTCGGTTTGGCTGAGAATTCTACTATTATGAACTGTGTAACTCATTTTGAAAGTGATGCAGATAATTCTTTAATTTATGCGGGGGTAACTGGTTCTGGGGGTGTAGTTGGTGGAGCTGGTAACTCGAAAATAATCTCATGCCGTACAGAGAGGAATTATTCAATAAGCTATGATCGCGAATTAGAGATTAAATCAGCTGGAGGCGGTATAGGTGGAATAGTTGGG
>CAYJHM010000202.1:1748-3448 GCA_964369935.1 uncultured Rikenellaceae bacterium | reverse complement strand
AATAAAAATACCTTTTACACTTGACCAATCAGAAGGGTTAGAGACATAGCCCGCCTGATAATCCAACGCCCCTAAGCCGTTTGTTTCAGGCATTCCAATAGCTGCACTGAACTTGTTGCCTTTCTGAATCTCCATCCTATGAAGTCTATTGTCATTAATAAGGAATAGACGACCGTTAGTAGTCTCGGTGTAGAGATTACGAGGATTATCGAGAGACTGAGCACTTGGGACAACAAAACTGTTCAGATTATCCATATGATCAATATTCTCGAAAGTAAAATTATCTAATCTTACAATTTTATTATTTTCAGTAGTAATAACAGTTTCACGGTAATTTCTAAACTTAACACAACCCATCTGATTAACAAGCCCATCAATCTTCTCTCCATTAATAGAGGAGTAGGCGTTATATATCACCTTAAGATCTGGAAATTTACTGAAATTTTTTGATGTGATATGGTGTATATCCGATGTTTGTTCGTCCTTAGTATCGGCAACAAGTAACCCATCAATAAAAGGAGGATTCACCCTAACAGAGTATTTCTCTTTTCTCTCTATTCCTAACTCATTATCTCTTACTGTAAATATAAGAAAGTAATCGCCAGAACTCGGTGGATGAATCATATGCATTTTTAGGTTCATAGTGTTAGATACCACATAAATAGGAACCATATTACCACCAAACTTCCACTCAAAAGAGAGATTTTCATCTGGTGAACCATATTTGTAAACAAGAGTGTTAATTGTAAGAGTATCCATAGAGAATACTGTATATGAAGTACCACCCGATATCTCTATCTCTATAGGAGGAACATAAGTTATCTCGGTATTAGACTCATCCTTAAAACAAGAGCTAAGGCTTAGCATTAATATCGGAAATATTATAAATAATTGTTTCATTTTATCAAATTTTGTTTGTTTGAATATTTATATCTCTTTAAAGTATCTTGCTATATTTACCAGAAAAGTACCTCTTCACCCTCATAAACTCCAGAGTCGTGAATCAGAGGATTATCAGGGTTTATATCGTTATACTCTTCTAACTTAGATTTAAGATAATCACGCCACGCTTCTGCCTCATATATTGACCAATGATACTTTTCAGCGTGGTTTGGATATTGACCAGGGTTCATTGCAACCACTTGCCAAAATGGCAGATAGGTATTATCTATATTCTCTAAAATAAACTTATACCAACTAACAGAAAAAGCTCTTTCGCCACTGTTTCGAGGTCCAAAATAGTTTCTTGCTCCATTCCAGTTCTCTGGTTGCACCATTTGGTTTGTAAAATTAATAAGTGTAATTCTACTCTCTAACGACACATCTGTAAAATCTTCATTAGCCTCCAATTCAAGAGCAACTGTATGCATTGCTGTGTCAAGAGCTGGTGCATAGGCTAACTCTATCTCCACATATCCAGTATATGAGTTTGCTTCAACAACACCATTGCTAATATTAAACGTTTTAGGGTCGGCCGTTGTAAGAGAATCAACATCGGCTAATTTTACCGTCACAACTCTATCCTTATCCGAAACTAAACCACTTATTCTCACAGGAACCTTCAGTACAACATTCGCCATATCTAAACTCTCCATAAAGCTATATTGTATAGCTGTTTCAGTCAAATGCACACTACTCAACTCCTTAAATGTTTCAATCTCGTCTATCTGACAAGAAAACATCATAAGAGAGCTTAGTGT
>CAYJHM010000202.1:0-1738 GCA_964369935.1 uncultured Rikenellaceae bacterium | reverse complement strand
TTCATTGTTCACTATTTTTATATAATTTAACTAACGATTATTATCTATATAACCAAAATCAATCTCATCATTTGGAATAGGCAACATATACTCTATGTTGTTCATTTCGCTATCACCTATACTGGAGAAACCTAATCTCTTATAGTAATAGAACATCACCCCTTCGGCAATAAATTCTCTTTGATACTCTTTTAAGATAATCTCATCAACCTCCTGCTTAGTAAGCTCCGATGCAACGTAAGCTCCACTTAATAGACCACGCTTGCCTCTGTAAGTATTAATATGCTCGATGGCAGTTGCTTTATCTTCATCATTATTTCTGCTGTTAAGTGCCTCAGCAACCATTAGATACACCTCTGGAGTTCGCATTAATGGCATATTATTTTTATAAATAGCCATATCATCTTCATAGTATCTCTCTATCTGGTTGTAGTCGCCTTTTTCTGAACGATACAACTTAAAACGAAAATCTAACTCTCCGCCATTATTTATGTCATATAAATCATTACATCTATCTGTCTCTATTCCAACACCTGATGTATTATACTCAGCAGTAGACTCATCTTTATAGACTAAGAACATATTATCGAATATATTTTGATATCTCTGGAAAGTTTCAATCCCAAAAATCATCTCACTTGAGAGCATATAATCTAATTGTGCTTTATTTGTAGACTCTACTGCAGCTTGACCTACCCAAGGTAATTTAGCCGATGCTATCATATGCTCACCAATAACTATTACACTATCTAAGCTTTCAGCACTCCCTTCATACATCAATATTCTCATAGCTAACACATTTGCAGCTTTGTAGTTGAAGTGCATTATTCTATTAGACTCCATAAAGAAAGCATCCTCTTCTTTTGCATAATAATCATCTGGACGTCCACCGTGATCATAAGTGAAAGGGTCATATTTCTGAAGAATTTCTCTTGAGATAGCTAAATCAGCAGATATAAGTTCAAGAGTCTCTTTTAGAGTAGACTGCTCTGTCTGTACGTGATCGTAAATATGCCTATACGGAATTGCTGGCTTATCAAGTACCTCTGGCTGATTTTGAATATTGCCATAGCAGAATAGACGAACTAACTCGAAATGTAAAAAAGCACGAAGACCAAGAGTCTCACCTTTTAGAACATTATACGATGATGGAGAAAGCATATCTTTCTTTAGCTCCAAATTCTCTATTATATAGTTTAAATTGGCTATAACATTGTAAAGTTCATCCCACACTCTATCGCTGGTGCCTCTTGTCTGTTCATAGTTATGATCGTGAAAATGCCTATACACGTTTATGTTATCGGCACTTAAAAAGTCGTACTGTTGAGCCATAAACTCTACCATACCAGGACCTAACTCCTTGCCGTAAAGCGCATCTTCTGATAGTTTAATGTAGCAGCCAATAATAGCCTCTTTAAATCCCGCTTCTGATTCAAACATAGCATCGCCTTTAATCTGAGTCTTAGGCTGAACATCTAACCATTTAGAGCAGGATGCAGAAAATGTGATTAATGCTATATATATTAATGTCTTAAATATTTTTCTCATAATTTAATGTTTTGTTTATATTAGCTAATAGATAAACTAGAATGTTGCTCTTAACATAAAATTAAATGCTCTTGCAAATGGATAAGATGTTCCTCTCTCTATCTCTATTGTTGAAAGTGTGAACACATCTCTCATTGAAGCAGTGAATTTTAGATTCTCCATACCTAATTTTTCAATGAACTTATGTCTT
>CAYJHM010000201.1:0-3449 GCA_964369935.1 uncultured Rikenellaceae bacterium | reverse complement strand
ATAGTTGTATCTTTTTAGAATATTAAACTTAGGCTTAGTTGGAAATTCCTTGCAAATGGATAGTCTAAACCTCGCTCCTGTCCTACAGTAGAGAAAACAGAAATATCATTAGCAAAAGCAGAAATTCTAAGTGATTGTAATTTAAGTTTTCTTACAAAATCACTCGTTACATCGTAAGATACATTTATACTTCCAAGCGCTAATTGGTACTCATCTTCAACAAATCTATCTGTCTGCTCAGGAAGTTCAGTATTAGCAATATCTTTATACCTTACAATATCTCCTACCTCTTTCCAGCGACTTTCGAACACTCTTACGTCTGCATTATATGTTGGGCTTGCTCCTTCAACACGTGTAGCCAATGTTTGATTGTACAGTGTTGCTCCCATACGATATGAGGTGCTAACTCCAATAGTAAATGCTTTATAGTTAAATGTACTCATAATAGAACCGTATAAAAATGGAGAAGTGTCACCCACTTTAACCTTATCAGCATGCGAATATATAAACGTACGCGAACCATCACGCTTATAAAACACCTCTCTTCCTGTTGCAGGGTCTATACCTGCCGAACGTACAACAAATAGCCCCGATGTAGATTCTCCCTCCTCATATATCGTAGCAGGGTCAATCTCGTTAGCTGCATCTGCAATACGCTTTTCGTTTAAGCCTAAAATATAATCATCAACCTCTAGTAAGGTATTCTGATTGTGTGAGGCTGTTGCTGTTATTGTCCAGTTTATATCTCTTGTTCTCAGTAAGCGCATATTGGCTCTTAACTCGACGCCAATATTTTGCACCTTACCTAAGTTATGCTTTGCCGAAGACACCCCAGTTGATGGAGCAATATCAATGTCGGTTAATAGGTTATCTGTTGTCTTTTTGTACGCCTCAAGGCTTATATCTAATATTCTATCTTTTAGTATTAAATCAATACCAGCCGAGTACTGAATAGTTCTCTCCCACGATAGGTTAGGGTTTCCAATATTTTTTGGATTAGCACCCATACCATACTTATAGATAAAGTCGTTACTAAATTCGTAAGTTGTTACCGCTTGATAAGGCTCGAAACTGTTATTTCCCGATACACCACCATTGGCACGAACTCTAAGGGTTTCAACTAATGTACTCTTCATAAACTCCTCTTTATGAACGTTCCAACCCATACCATAAGTAACGAATGGAGAGTATCTGTCATCTTTTCCATATCGCGAAGAACCCTCTACACGCAACGAGGCATCAGCGAAATATTTATCTTTATACATATAGTTTATGTTTGCAGAGTATCCTATCATACGCGAACGAGTAAGCAAGCCAGTAGGTCTACCATCTGCATCGTAACCGTTGGCAAATGATATATGGTCTAGCTTATCTGAATAGAAACCAATAGCTGAATAATTTGCATAGTCCGATTTATCTTGACTCATATTCATTCCAGCATATCCATATAGTATTGAACCATTATCAAAAACGTGATTGTAGTTCAAGGATGTTGTAAGCTCGTAACTGTTTCCTTTGTTTACACCGTAGGTGTATGAACCCCTATTCTCGAACGGGACATCATTAAATGAGTATGATAAAGGAGATAAGAAGTTATTATTTTCCGAATTATTGAATCCTAAACTAAATCTCGTCTCAAATATTAACTCATCGGTGAAGTTATATTTAAATTGAAAATTATTATTAACGTTTAGTTGATTACTATTGCTATAACTGCCATAAGTAGCTTCTAACATTGGGTTAGCAAGATTAGTAGACATTGTTGGGTTCAGTGAACCATCCTCAAGATACATTCTATCGTATGGGTTTTGTTTTGTGTAATCACCGAAACTACCATAAGGCGAATCTTCGCTCGCAGTGCCACTTACCGATGTATAATTAACAAAGAAAACCTTTTGATTAATATTGTACGACAATCTAAAGTTTATACCATAGCGCTCTCTATCCGAGCCTATCATAACACCTTGATCATCACCGTAACGCGCATTAAGCATATAACGTAAGTTACTTACTCCTCCCGATATACTAACCGAGTGATCGTGCGAAAATGGTGTGCGAAGTGGTGCCGAAAGCCAGTATGTATCTACACCTCTGCGCATCTCTTGGTACCTCTCATTATACAGTTCATCTAAAGTGTATTGTTGAGTTGTAGATGTTCCATCATATACACCAGCTAAACGTTCGTACTCAAGTTTTTGTGCTGAATTTAATAAGTTATAATCGGTTAAATCAGGTGCAGATATCTTGGTAGTAAGGTTGTATGTTACGCGTATAGGGGTCGATTCAAGACTCTTAGAGGTGATAACAACAACACCATTTGCTGCCCTTGCGCCATATAGTGCAGCTGCCGAAGCATCTTTTAATACTGTTATGCTCTCTATTTGATTAATATCCATATCAAACACCTCGTCAAGCGTTATCTCCATTCCATCCATAATAAAAGTAGGTGCGTTCGACGCTCCCTCTAAACTACTTCTACCACGAATTAATATTTCGGGGCGACTGTTAGGGTTAGAACCAGCTTCGTTATTTACTACGCTCTCAACACCAGGAACAAAACTTGCAAGAGCAGATAATAGGTCGCGTTGGCCTATACTTTTTAACTCTTCTCTACCAACAACAACTGCAGCACCCGTAAAGCTACTTTTCGATTTGTTGCCAAAACCCGTAATGACAACATCATTAACAGCCAGTTCGTCTATCTGCATCTTAATAGTTACATCTGAGCTATTAACAGTTATCGTTTGCTCAACAAACCCCATAGACGAGGCAATAATCTTAGCCCCTTTTTCAACCTCGAACGAAAAATTACCATTTGCATCAGAGATAGCTCCTGTTTGGGTTCCTTGAACCAATACAGTTACCCCTGATAGGGGCTTTCCATCAATATCTACAATGGTTCCTTTGATTGTTAATTTTGTAGGTTGCTGAGTAGTTTTTGTTATAGTAACACCACTACTAGTAATAATGTATGTATAACCTGTATCTTTAAGAATACTCTCTAGGGTCTCTTTAACGGTAACATTTTCAAGATTAACATCTATTCCTGATATTCTCTCTATTCCTTCGCTATCACGGTAAATAAAGTTTAATCCGCTCTGCTGATTAACAGTATAAAGCACATCTTTTAGCGAGGCATTATTCTGTTTTATTGTTATTCTCTTCTCATTAATTTGTTGCGTTATGTTCTGTAAATTTATTGCGTAGCTATGTGTTGGAATACACACAGTAAACATAAATACCATTAGCGCAAAAACTATGATGCTCTTTTCAATATATGGTTTAAAATGTAAAGTATTTTTCATAATTATAACGTTGATATAATGTAATATTCTTGCTAATTATTTTAATCCGAATTTATTATCTAACGTGCCCTTTTGATTCGTACTTATTGTTGCGCGTTGTGTTTTGTTTATTCGGCTTATAGGGGTCTATCTAATAGATCCTCT
>CAYJHM010000200.1:0-3494 GCA_964369935.1 uncultured Rikenellaceae bacterium | reverse complement strand
TGCAAAGTTAAGAAACATTTTTCCATTCTCCAAATATTTTATGAAGTTTTTTTAATAAAAATTTCATTTATTTTACATTAACCCTGACTGTCAGTAAATTACATATTAATATTTTTTTTACGTAATAAATTCAACGAATCACACGTTTTACAGACAAATAATTACACTAACACACTAAACCATACAATATGAGAGTATTTTTTACTTTATTCATAATCATAATATACTCAACAGCAGTCTCGGCACAGGATAAAAAGAAAGAGTACAGTAAATTCAATCCAAGAATATCGTTACCTTATGTAGTTGATACTGTTGATTATAAAGCAAGTCAAAAGCACAGTATCTCGGTTTTTATTGGTACATACCCAATGTCGGACCTCTATTCAACAGAAAAAAATAGTTGGGAGTTAATAGATAATCCCAACGCTCCAACCGCCGAGGGAAGCAATTTGCTCAAACAAACCCCTCACTATTCGGCTGTATTTGATATTCGATACGACTATCGTTTAAACAGAACATTTTCCGTAGAGGCACAGTTCGGCTATTACAATACTACTATAGATATATCGCCCAGCTATCGAGATAAGGTAATATACAGTAACTACCGAGATAGTTTCTTCACTAACATATCTGTAAAGACTTATTTAATTAATGCTCTAAGGTATTCATTTTATATTGCTATAGGTGGAGGTGCACTTTACACAAATACCCTAAATCGCAGTAATACATATAATATATATAGCGAATCGCAATTAACTCTACTGCCCTACTTTGTATATGGATGTAAATTTAAACTCACGCCACAAGTATCGGCAGTAGCAGAATTCGGTATAGGAGCTTCCGGAATAGCAAAGCTAGGAATAGCATATACATTTAAACAAAAAATTAGATAATTATGAGATACTATATATATATAATAGTGATAACTCTGTTTTTCGGCTGTACCAGAGGTCAGAGTGAGGATATCAATGGCGAGCAGTTTTCCTACTTCAGACAAGAGATAGGCTATGTGAATCTATTATTCGAAAAATCAGTAGATATTATGACCATTGCAGCAGGTGGTGTTGATATGGCAATCAAGTTAGATAGGTACCAGGCGGCTACGGGAGAACAGCAAGAGATGCTATATCAAAAATACTTCAGTAGCTTCGAACTGGAGAGCATTGGTGACACTACTCTACTGCGACACGTAAGCGAAGATGATACTTATATATATATAGTAAGTAATGGCAAGCGCATAAACGATGATAAATCGCAGTGGCACATTTTACTTGAAGGTAGCAGCGGCAGTAAACTAATTATCGAACGGGCAGATAATAATAGATGGTATGTAACCACAGCAGGCGACAATTTCTACGGAACATCATTAACTATGTATATTGCCCTACGTGATGACGAATATATTTTAACAGGTTTTGGTAATAAAACGATAACTATGCACGAAGTCGAGTCGGTTGTAGATTACAAGATAGAGCAACCGACACCTCTAGTATTTACTAGCGATAGCGTAATCGAACTAAAGAAGGGTGATGGTGGCGTAACATACAGCGGTGAACAACCCACAATCACCGATGGAACTATCACCCTCAATCTGTCAGAAAACTTTCCGAACGACAGTGATAGAGAAGAGGCAAACATAAACATCACCTCAGCTACACAGCACACAATCACTTTTAGTTACAACGTAGATGTGGAGTGCAGAAGAGATAATGGTAACTACATAATTACAGAACAATAAACTTAATTTTATGAGAATAATATTACTATTAATAACCTTAATGCTACCAATCGTATCGCTAGCCGAGGGTAATGAAGTGGCAGTAAAAGATAGTACAAGGGTAAAGAAACATTCACTGCATATTATGGAATTTAGGAGCGACACTACAAAATTTCAAAAACAATTTTGGAAAAAATACGGTTACAACAGATTTATTATAAGTACTAATATTGGCACCCCTCCTACCCCATCAGCTATTCCAGATAATAGTTGGGATAGTTCGGTATATATGGATTACTCTACCCCTGCCATTCAATACAGAGATTATGATATGGATTTTAACCTAGGACATATTGTTTATAGTATCAATCTAGAGTATCGTGCAACTTTATTTCACGGTATACGCGTAACGGCAGGTATGTGGAAAGATAGAGTTCAGGCGATAGATAGGTACACTAATAATACCTTATTCACTATTAACAATAACTGCTTATCATTCTCGGCTCAATATATAGCACATTGGTGGAACTCCCCTTATGCATCGGCATACTCAGGCTTGGGAGTATCATACACACGTGTCGAGTCGCACAACGACCATAAGCAGATAAACAAAACCGAGTTCACAACAATCATAACTCCTAATATAACATTCTTTGGAATAAAGGCAGGCAGAAGATTATTTGGATTCTGCGAACTTATTGGAATAAGTCATCACGGTGCTTTCCGTGCTGGTATCGGTTATGGATTAATAAAACGCTAATTTTACTAATATGAAAATAATATATCTAGCAACAATAATAATATTACTACACTCGTGCGACTCTTATAGTTTACGAGGTGGAAGTAATTGGGAGTACCACACAAACTCGAATACTCTGTACGCCAACCAACTATTTATCGAATCGCAAAAACATATAGGTGTAGCCGTTAGCGGTGTCGATATAGCCACTAAATTAAGCGAATGGCTAATGGAATCAAATGAAACACTCAAGCTAGAGATACTTGATAAGTATTTCCCTTTCTATGTAGTTAAACTGAACGGCAACACTATAACAATGGTAAATACTATCGAGATAGACGAAAAACATAACATCGAACTCTCATTCAACAACCAAAACATAGGTTATGATGGTGCAGAGTGGCGATTAAAGTTCCCAAATATTGGCAACCACGAACTACTGATAAACAGACAGCAAAGCAACAAATGGAGCGTAACAAACAGCGATAGCGATTTTTGGGGTATGGAGTGCACTATTGATGTTACCCTAGATAACAGTAAATACATATTCACTGGCGAGGGTGAAGGTGACGTTATATCGGATGGTGTGCAGGCATATATAAAATATAAAATAGTATCGCCTTTAACTATCACTTATACCGAAGAGGCACCCAACCTTATATCTATTGAGAATAGTTTAGGTTATGTTATTGAGATAAATTCGGAGGATTCACTACCGATAGATAGCGGTGAAATAGATATTATAGAGATAAATAATTCGGATATCGACGATGAGTATAGCGCAATAATAAAAATTAACGAACTGAACAGCTACACGGTAACATATAGAGGAGTAACCGAAGAGTGGCCTATCGAAGATGAGTATCAATATTACTAATGGCGATTCACTAAGCTAATTCGGCTATTTTACACAATTCTAATTTAGGAAGACTTTTTTCGTTCCTAAATTAGAGTTGTGCGAATTAACCTTACTAGGGAGATTACCTAAATGCAAATCACCTGACTTACAATCTGTTAAAATAACTAAAAGCTAATATT
>CAYJHM010000199.1:1455-3511 GCA_964369935.1 uncultured Rikenellaceae bacterium | reverse complement strand
CTCGAACGAAAATAGAAGGAGGTTTGATAGTTATATTGATGGGACATTTGTTAAAAAAGTGAACAAAAGCTACTACTCCAGAAAAAGTATTGAGCAGGCATATAAAAGATTTTTGGCTGCTATTAAGGCAAATTAGTATTATACAATGTATGGGTGTGTTGGCCAAAATCTTTATGATTTTGAAACACAAGAATGGTGTGCTAGACATATAGTTAGCAAACGCAGAAATTAAAAACACACACCACATCATTCATTTTTATCATTTATTGAGGCTGGGACACAGCTAACTACACCCCCCCAGCCTCCCCTGTAAGGAGAACCATTGGCTCTCCTTACGTTTTTTTTAAGGAAAGCCCTCATAAGATAAAGGTATGCAAACCTCTCTCCAAAAAAAGAGAAAGGGATGACTCACGTCGTCCCTCCTCACCTACAATAATATATAATTAAAACCACTAAAGATTATTCTTACTCAAGATTACTTACATACGTTAAAGTGCTAGTTTTATTTACACTCTCCTTGTAAGAAATATTAAAGTTTATCTTCTTTACATTCACACCATCTATCTCTGTATATGGAGTTAAGTTGAACGATACTAAACCATGCGATCTTGTGCGCTCAAGGTCACCATTATTATTATGAGCCAATTCTAGGTATAGAGTTATTGTCCCGTCGGCATCTAACGATAGAGGCTTCGAATCATCTCTCACTAAGTTAATGGTGTGCTTTATACTTGGATCGTTAGCATACACAAAAAACGACAAATTAAGATATTTACTATTATTTTTTGCCTCATACAAGAAGATGTTGTCATATCCTACCTCATCAGCTAATGCCTCGTCGCTATCTAAATTGCTTTGATTTATAATATCTTTAACAAGAATCTCATTCATATCTAGTGCCCTAAACTCGTAAAACAGATTTTCTCCATCGCTGTTTTTCGAAATAATCTCCCCCGAGAAGCTTACTCTATCTCCAACTTCCGAATCAAAAGCCGAAGCGTTAGTAATTAAAATCGTGTCTGCATCATCGTCGATAATAGTGTAAGTATGATTCTCATTTTTCACTATATCACCTAACCCCTGCCATATAGTTAAACCATCGCTGTAACTATCATTTTTACTACATGCAACAAACATAGTTGCCACAGCAAATAACGACATAAACCTAAACATTGCTCTTTTCATAGTTAGCATAATTAAATTATTAAAACCTCATTTACTACATAGATGCATAAGTAGCATAAAATGTTGCACGACACATAAAAAAATTATACAGAAAATAAATATTTATATACTTTACAACAGCAGGGCGACCAATGGTCGCCCTGCTAACTATATAAATTGAAGCTAAAATTTACGGAATATAAAATTGTGGCCCATACCTTAGAGGATTAGAGCTAGCCTTAAACCTATAATCTACAACCAACGTTTTACCATCTAGATAAGTGGTTATCGCACTATTTAATCTGTTAATAATGCTTAAACTATTGAGGTTCTCTACTGCTGTTACCCTATTAGTGCTACCATCAATATCAGAAGTATTGCAAATAGCCGTTTCAGCTGTTCCTGCTATGTAATAACTTCCACTAACAATACTACCAGCAGGTAATTCAGTACCAACCATACCCCCACAACTATTATCAGGGGCAATTACTTTACCACTATTGTAACAGCCATAAATACCAACAGTGCCCGTAACATTACCTACAATACCGCCTGCCGAGTTGCTGACTACAGATACGTCTGACGAGTTGCTACAACCAATAAGGACACAATTTTCTGCATTACCAATAATTCCACCGATATTTGTATTTCCTTTAACCGAACCACCTATCACACTGCAATTAATTATGGTTGAATTTGTTGCTTTATTTGATAAGGCACCACGTATATCGATATATTCAGGGTAAGACTTACCTATTCCAGGAGATAAAATATTAAGATTCTTTATAGTAGCTCCGCTTAGCTCTTCAAATAGACCATTTGAGGCGTTTCCATTCATCATATCTATCGAATAACCATTACCATTGAATGTACCAGTATATGGTGCACCGTC
>CAYJHM010000199.1:0-1445 GCA_964369935.1 uncultured Rikenellaceae bacterium | reverse complement strand
CCGTCATAGCCTATACCAACCATAACGCTCTCTTCTATTTTTATATCATTCAGTAGTTCATAATCACTAGTAAAGAAATTATCCTTAAAGTCATAATTATATCCCCCCATAAAACGATCTAACTGCTTAAAAGTAAAGAGAGGTAAAGCCTTTCCATAGTAACGAACAGATTCGCCCATCAAGCTAGGTAGATATGTTGTACCAGAGGCACTATACTGAACTGTTTCAGTAATACTCAAATCTGCTAGAGCCGTTGCAATTGCACTATTCATCTCTTGATATATTGTAGTATTCAATTCGGTAATATTGTTAATAACAGTACCTTGATCAGCCTTTGTACCTCCTATACCTTCTGTTATATGATCATTAGTAAAATAACAACCAGCGCCTAAGTCTCCAGCAACCCTTCCAGCTATCGCACCAATATTACTAGTACTGCTACTACCATCAGCATACACCATACCTACACTATAACAGCCAATAATTTTTTCCGACGAACTACTCTCTCCAACGATTCCTCCTGCATAAGAAAATTGGTATTCAGTATACACCTCGCCTGCAGAATAACAACCAATTATGTAACAACTACTTGTATTATCGCCTACAATACCACCTAAAGAGCTGGTACCATATACATAACTATTAGAGTAGCATCCCATTATTTTTGAGTTACTAGTACTACCCGCAATAGCCCCTACCGAATTACCTGCACTTATAGTACCTTTAACCACGGCACAATTAGTAACTTGGGAATTATTAGCTCTTCCTACAATACCACCACAATAGCTATTTTCTCCAATAACCGATGGCATATAAAGCGTTAGATTTCGAATTGTAGCCCCTTCTGTATAACCAAATAGACCCAAATAATTATCTGCCGAATTGATAGTTAATCCACTAATTGTATAACCATTACCATCGAACGTTCCCCTGAAACGCTTACTAGACAGCTCAGCACCTATTGGGGTCCACTCGCCCGTTAGTGTTATATCGTTCATTAATATATAGTCTCCAATCAAGGACATAGCTTGCAAATCCTTCTGTGTATAGATATGCATTACTTCTGCTGTACCAGTATATGTTAAATCTTCACCCCTAAGACTTGGCAAGTGACTAGTAGCTTTAGTTGCTTGAGTAAACTTTGCTTGTTCGGTTATAGACAGCTCTGTTTGCTTTGTAGCGATAGCACTATTTATAGTCGAAATAACATTACCTGCCTCTACACTATTAAGTGTAGCTAAATCAGCAATAATACTAGCAGGATCCGTATAGTTATGTATCGTAGTTAATGCGGTACCTTCTAAAACATAACAATAAGTTACACCTAAATATCCCATCCCATCAGTTGTACATATCCCTGCCTGGATTGATTCCCCTGTTAAAGAACCTACAATACCTGCATTATAACATCCATAAATAGTAGCACTTTCACCTGAAGCTAAACC
>CAYJHM010000198.1:0-3519 GCA_964369935.1 uncultured Rikenellaceae bacterium | reverse complement strand
ACGTTGAGGATTGCGAGTAAGAGAATGTGCCGCAGATGACGTGCTTATGGGAAAAACCTTTTTGAGCCATAGTTTTGCGAATATGCCCGAATAAACCTCTTTTATACATCAACAATTGTAAGGATAATACCTAGCTCATTTATTCGCTTGATATGAGATTCAGATATGTTACTATCTGTAATTATATGGTCTACACTATCTATACCACATATTTTACTAAATCCACGCTTACCAAATTTCGAGCTGTCGGCAAGTAGTATTACCTTATCAGACGATTTTATCATCTCTCTATTTAGGTTTGCTTCTAGTGTGTTTGTTGTGGTTAATCCAAAATCTAAATCTACCCCATCGGCACCTATAAATAGCTTACTACAAGCAAACTGATTAATTATATTCTCAGCAAAAGGACCAACAGTAGAGACCGAACTTTTACGCATAATACCCCCAAGTACAACCACTTCATCTATCTCCTTTTGTGACACCTCTGCAGCAACTGGAATAGATGATGTTAGTACTGTAATACTCCTTGGAGGGGTAATCTCCTTAGCAAAATAGAGGGTCGAGGTGCCTGAGCCGATAATTACCGAATCGCCCTCGCAAATAAGAGCGGCAGCACTTTTCCCGATAGCTATTTTTTCAGCCATTTTCTGTTTTTCTTTATCGTTAATGTGTTTGTTGAATGTGTGCGACTCAATCAATATTGCTTTACCGTGCGAACGATATAGTTTTTTATTACTCTCAAGGAATGTTAAATCCTTTCGTATCGTAACCTCTGATGTGTTTAGTTGTTCTGCTATATATCCTACGGTTAAACTTCCATTAACCTGTAACATCTCCATAATAGAGTCATGTCTTTGCCTTTGATTCAGTGTGTTAGTGTTATTGTCGTTATTCATATTGTCTTTAAAATTATAGTTTCTAGTGCACAGCGAAGATACGAATTAATTTTCATATTAGCAAATAATGAAAGTAAATTAATCGTAATTTAACAAAAATCCTTACGTAAATAGCCCTATATCCATAAATACGAAAGCGTAATAACTTTTTAACATAAAATTAATAATTTTTTTCATTAAAAATTTTTGAAATGTAATTAAAATGTCTTAAATTTGTGTCGAAATGAAAGTATTTTGTTTCGAATGAGTACACATTATAATATATATAGAGAGATAGATGAAGAGAGAAGAAGAGATAAAAAAACTAACAGCAGATTCCGATTTTATTTGGGATATGGTTGTTGTTGGTGGCGGAGCAACAGGTTTGGGCTGCGCCTTAGATGCTGCCTCACGAGGCTATAAGGTTGTGTTGGTTGAAAAAGATGATTTCTCGAAATGCACATCTAGTAGAAGTACAAAGTTGGTTCACGGTGGAGTACGCTATTTAGCAAAAGGTGATGTTTTTTTGGTTTTAGAGGCACTAAAAGAGCGAGGAAGAATGAAGGCTAATGCACCTCATTTGGTGAGCGATCAAGCATTTGTTATCTCGAATTATACCCATTGGGATAATTTCTTATATTTTTGTGGTTTAACGGTATATGATATTTTATCGTTTGGTTATGGGTATGGCCGTTCTCGTTTCATTTCGCCAAAAAAGGTGATGAAATATCTTCCAACATCGGTAAGTAAGGGTTTAAAAGGTGGTGTTGTATATCACGATGGGAGATTTGATGATGCTCGTATGGCTGTAAATATGGCGCAAAGTTGCGTGGAGAGTGGAGGATGTGTTATAAATTATGCCGAGGTTACTTCAATGATTCACGATAGTAATGGTAAAGCAGCAGGGGTGGTGATGTTAGATAGAGAGAGCGGAATAAGCCACACAATTAGAGCAAAGAGTGTTGTTAATGCTACTGGTTGTTTTGTTGATGATATAATGGTGATGGATAAGCCAGGACATGATAAGTTGGTTAAGCCTAGTCAGGGAGTACACATTGTGCTAGATATGGAATTTCTTCAAAGCGATTATGGTATTATGATACCTAAAACATCGGATGGTCGTGTTCTCTTTGCTCTTCCGTGGCATGGTAAAGTTATGGTTGGAACAACCGATATACCTAGAGAAAAGGCAGAGAGCGAACCACTACCTTTAGATGAAGAGATAGAGTTTATTCTTAATACAGCGGGATTATATATGAACCCTGCACCAACGAGGAAAGATATATTGTCGGTCTTTGCAGGTCAGCGTCCTTTGGCTATGCCTAAAAAAGAGGGTGGTAGCACTAAGGAGATTTCTCGCGGTCATAAAATAATTGTTTCTGATAACAACCTAGTTACCATTACAGGCGGAAAATGGACATCATATCGCCTAATGGCAGAGCATACTGTTAATAAGTGTATCTCGGTATGTGGACTTACTAAACGTAAGTGTAAGACAAAAAATTTACGCATACACGGTTACTTAAAGGGGCTTGATAGGAATAATCATCTGTCTGTTTATGGGTCAGACCTTGAACAAATTCTCAACTTAATATCTAAAGAGCCATCGTTAGGGGCAAAATTAAGCGAACGATATAATCATACCGAGGCTGAGGTTGTATGGGCTGTACGTAATGAGATGGCACGCACGGTAGATGATGTGTTAGCTCGACGAGTTAGGATACTATTCCTTGATGCACGCGAGGCAGTGGCAATAACCGAAAAGGTTGCAGGTATTATGGCACGCGAGTTAGGGTATGACGAACAATGGATTAAGAGGCAGTGTGCAGATTTTGCATCTATTGCACAAAACTACTATAAAAAATAACTATTAACTTAAAACTAAATAATATGATAAACTTTTTAAAACCGGCGCCACATAAACCGCTACTTGAGAGTGAGAAGGTTGACACGGAGTATAATAGACTTCGACTTAAAGTTTTTATAGGTATATTTATTGGCTATGCAGGTTACTATATCGTTAGAAAAAACTTTACCTTAGCAATGCCTTACCTTATCGAGCAGGGGTTCGATAAAGGAGACCTTGGTTTTGCTTTATCAGCAAATGCTATTGCTTATGGGTTATCTAAATTCTTAATGGGCGGGGTATCGGATAGAAGTAATGCGCGTTATTTTTTACCATTGGGATTGATTTTATCCTCTATTGTAACAATTTTTATGGGACTGAAATTTGGTCTTACATCAATCTTTATGATGTTTGTTATGCAGTTCTTAATAGGGTGGTTTCAAGGTATGGGTTGGCCTGCTTGTGGTCGTGTAATGACTCACTGGTTCTCTGTTAATGAGCGTGGTACAAAAATGTCGTTCTGGAATGTTGCGCACAATGTGGGTGGTGGATTAATAGGCCCTCTTGCAGCTTATGGCATATTGTGGTTAGGTTCGTGGGAGATGGGTATATTCTTATTACCAGCTGTTGTAGCTATCGGGGTTGCTATATTTTCGTTAGCAACAATACGTGATACTCCTCAATCGTGCGGATTACCTCCTATCGAGAAACACCGCAACGCCTACCCTAAAAATTATAGCGACGAGTCGGAAAAAGAGTTATCAACTAAAGATATTTTCTTTAAATATGTGCTTAACA
>CAYJHM010000197.1:0-3543 GCA_964369935.1 uncultured Rikenellaceae bacterium | reverse complement strand
CATTTTTGAGATAATTCTCAGAAATGGGGGTAAATATTAGCTTTTAGTTGTTTTAGTACATTGTAAATCAGATGATTTTAATTTAGGGAATCTCCCTAAATTAAACTTAATCCCACTTTTTATTGATAAACGTATCAATTTTGTATACTTTTTCCGTTATATATAATTATATTAATGATAAAATAAAATTGTATTATGGTTATAAATGAGTATTACCTGCTAATTATCGCCTTGGCTGTAGTTGGCTTTATTGTTCAGTTTAAGCTGAAATCGGTATTTAATAAGTATTCAGAAGTGCCTTTTCCAAAGGGACTTACAGGGCGTGAAGTGGCAGAAAAAATGTTACGTGATAATGGCATCTATGATGTGCAGGTGGTAAGCGTGTCGGGAATGCTAACCGACCACTACAACCCAAAGAAAAAGACAGTTAATCTATCGGCGGGTGTATATAATAGCTGTTCGGTATCGGCAGCAGCTGTTGCTGCTCACGAGTGTGGGCACGCTGTTCAGCACGCTCAACGATATTATATGTTATCTGTTCGTTCGGCACTTGTTCCTGTGGTCTCGTTCTCTTCGATGTGGGCGCAGATAATTTTGTTAATAGGAATATTTACTATCGAATCGGTTCCACAACTATTTTGGGTAGGGATATATATGTTTGCTAGTGTAGTGATATTTTCGTTTATTACCCTGCCAGTCGAGTATGATGCCTCGAAGCGTGCTATTGCGTGGTTAAAGGCTACTCGTACAGTTGAGGGTGTACAACTAACACAGGCAAAGAGTGCTTTAAATTGGGCTGCAAGCACCTATCTAGTGGCTGCATTATCGGCTCTAGCTACACTGATATATTACCTAGGATTTGCAAATAGAGACTAATATGAATCACGGAGTTGAATTAATTGAGAAGTATTTCCCAAATATGCTATCCGCTCGTCAGATTGAACAGTTCGAGGCTATGGGCGAGGCATATCGTGAGTGGAATGCAAAGATAAATGTTGTATCGCGTAAAGATATTGATAATCTCTATCTTCATCATATTCTGCACTCGTTGTCAATTGCTAAGGTGATAAATTTTGCAGAGGGTAGCAGGGTAATGGATATTGGTTGTGGAGGGGGGTTCCCTGGTGTGCCGTTAGCGGTTATGTTTCCTGAGGTTGAGTTTAAGATGATAGATTCGATTGGTAAAAAGATTACCGTAGTTAAAGAGGTGAGTTCGATTTTAGGGTTAGATAACATCGAAACATTTAATTGTAGGGCTGAGCAGCTGAATATGCAGACCGATTTTGTGGTATCACGAGCAGTTACCGAGCTTAAATCGTTCCTTAATTGGTCGTGGGGTAAGATTATCTCGGGCGAGGGGCGAGGAGTGATATATCTTAAAGGTGGCGATTTAGCACAAGAGATAGCCGAAGGAGTTGCAAGGCGCAAGGCTCTGACATCTACCACACTAATTAACATATCAGATATTTTTGAGGAGGAGTTTTTTGAGACAAAAAAAATCCTATATTTAACAAAGGGCTAATGTATAGTAATTTAAAAGATTATTTAAAACTGCTAGAGAGTATCGGTGAGCTTGTACGAGTAACCGAGCCTGTATCATCGCACCTAGAGATAGCGGAGATAACAGACAGAATCTCGTCGCAGGCAGATGGTGGTGCAGCTATTCTTTTCGAGAATACGGCAACAAAATTCCCTGTTGTAACAAATATGTTTGGTTCGGACAAGCGCATAGCTATGGCGTTAGGTGTTGATAACGTAAGCGATTTTACTAAGCGAATAGATGCGCTACTAGGCGAGGCGTTATCACCTAAAAGTACAATGATGGATAAACTGCGGCTGTTGCCAATGTTATCGTCTGCCGCTAGCTGGATGCCTAAGCGTCGCAAAGGTAGAGGGGCTTGCCAGCACACCATCATAAAAGAGGGCGATATTAATCTATCTATGCTCCCAATTTTAAAGTGTGCCCCGTATGATGGTGCCGAGTTTATAACCCTACCGCTTGTGCACACTATCGACCCCGTAAGTGGAGCTAATAATGTGGGAATGTACAGAATGCAGGTACTGAGCAATAACTCGACTGCTATGCATTGGCATACACACAAAACAGGTAATAGGCACTACGAGGAGTATAAACGATTAGGGAAACGAATGCCCGTAACGGTGGTTTTAGGGGGCGACCCTGCCTACACCTATTCGGCTACGTCACCTCTTCCTGATGGTATAGACGAGTATATTCTTTCGGGGTTTATACGAGGGAAAGGTGTAAAGTTAGTTAAGTGTATCACAAACGATAATTATGTCCCTGAAGATGCCGATTTTGTGATTGAGGGATATATAGACCCAACCGAAGATAAGGTTATCGAAGGCCCATTTGCCGACCATACAGGTTTTTATTCGTTAGAGGATTTATTCCCTGTTTTTCATATTACCTGCATAACTCACCGCAAAGATGCTATCTACCCAGCTACCCTTGTGGGCATACCACCCAAAGAGGATGCTTATATAGCTAAGGCTACCGAAAAGATATTTGTATCGCCCATAAAGGCTGTAATGCAGCCCGAGCTGGTAGATATGTGGCTCCCGCAAGAGGGTGTAGCGCATAATATAGCATTAGTAGAGATAACAAAACGTTATGAGGGTCAGCCTACTAAAGTGGGAATGGGCTTACTAGGGGCAGGTCAGATGATGTTCTGCAAATATATCGTTGTATCGTCTGATAGCCCAGCGGCTCTAACCTCGAAAGATACAATTAAGAGTATTATATCGAAAATTAGCCCTGACCGTGATATAACCATAACTAGCGGAGTGATGGATATACTAGACCACACTTCGAATGTGGTTGGAGTTGGAGGTAAAATGGTGATAGATGCAACAAATGCAGCAACCGAATCGGAATTATTACTGCCCGAGCAGTATAACTTAACCAACGGCATAGTAGCAGTTAATGATGAGTTAGCTAAAGAGGGTTACGCTACGCTATTTATTGCTTTAGAGCGCACAGCAACCGATTTTAAGGCCTCTATCGAGCGGTTTATAACGGCTAATAACCTCTCTGGTGTAAAATTCGTTGTGGCTTTTGATACAAATGTACCATTAAATGATTACCCTACACTAGTTTGGTTGTTAGGGGGCAACAGCGACGCTAAACGAGATACGCACATACATAACAACACTCTAATAATCGATTCAAGGGCAAAATTCGGAGGGTTAAATGGTTTTCCTCGTCGTTGGCCTAATGTTATATCTATGGATAAGGGTACTATCGATATGGTAGACAGAAAATGGAGTGCCTACAACCTAGGAAAATTTATCCCATCACCTACTGAAAAGTATCAGAGGTTGTTGTTCGAAGGCAAAGCAGATGTTACCGAGAAATAACTATTAACCTGAGTTTTGGATAAGAAACAGTCATACTTTCTTTATTGCAGCTCATTTTCAGCACCTTATTGCAAAATACGATGCTCACGCACATTAAGTGCGCTCCGCTTCGCTTTTACAATAACGCACTGAAACTGAACTACACTAAAAAAGTCTGTTGGTAAT
>CAYJHM010000196.1:0-3580 GCA_964369935.1 uncultured Rikenellaceae bacterium | reverse complement strand
GAGTACCAAAACCTACCCCCACGGCATAATTAACTGGTTTTTTGATATAATTTACACCTGCCGAAAAAATAGTATAAAGTTTGTCTGTTCCTAATTTAAAGTTGATAGCGGTATTAATAGCCTCCGAGAATGACACCTCAAACTCCTGTTTTCCGCCCTTTTTAACTATGTTAATTAACCCAATAGGTACTCCTTCTTCATATCTATTGGCAATATTTATTAAACCTATCTGAACACCATCTACCTTATCGGCTATATTAACAACTCCTGCAATCTGTGCGCCCTCAACCTTTTTGGCCTTGTTTGCTACCCCTGCTACTTGTGCACCCTCAACATCTTTTGCACTATTTGTAACACCAGCTAGCTGTACACCCTCAACATTATCTGTAACGTTGGCAACCCCTGCCGCTTGGAAAGATGATTCGCCTTTTTCTGCCAAATTAACTACACCTGCAAATTGTACAGCCTCATCGCTCTTTCCTGTGTAATTAACAATACCTGCCGCTTGTACACCCGTTGTATAATTTGTATTTACATTATATAGCGACCCCAGTTCTAACACTCTATTACCTGCACTATAACCACCTAAAATATTCAGCGAGTACCTATTTGTAATCTGGTGCGACAATGTTCCGTTTGTTCCAAATGGAGATATAAAACTTATTTGAAAGTTTCGCTCGTTTTTCATTGTCTGCGCATTAGCTGTTAGTAGCGACAGACATAGCACTGAAATGCTTAGAATTAATTTTCTCATCTCTTTATAAATTTATATTATTAATTTCGTTTTACACTACAAAGATAGCATATTAACTTTGTGCTTCAAATCAAATTCGGATAAAATTGAAAAACTACTGATTCAACTTCACAAAATAGGGCATGAATTAAAAAAGCTTAATACCTCCATCATCATACTTTCGTTTCGAGGCTTTATGGTTATTCATTCGATACGATAACCCAAAATGCACAAATCTAGTTTGCATCAGATAGCGACTTTCACGTTGTGTATTATCCGAGTAAACCATAAAACCATTCAGTTGAACATTGAACGGGTCGGTTATTCGAACTGACAGATTAAGCTTATTATTGAAGAACCCTTTACTTACCGACAATTCGGAGTACAGCATTGGCAAACCGATTGCTAGACCTTGCACAATTGCACTCTGTGAACCAGAACCCACCGAAAAAGAACCACTTGAATATCGGGCTAATGCACCTATATTTATACTATTTTGCAGTTGTAGCCCAATATTCAAACCTGCATTCAGTGTGGTTACATTATTTATCTCTTGTGCATATTCCGAAGGGAGCTCAACAATCTCAATACCTACATTTGGGGTTACTGATAAACAATTCCAAAAATTTAACGTTGTTGTTGCGTTTGCCCCATAGAAGTGTGCACGAGATATATTTATTGGTCTATAAAGCACCATACCATCTTCGGTGTTTGTATAATTCTTTGTTATGAGATTCTTTACTAATCGGTAATAGGTTGCAAATTTCACACTGCTATCTTTTATCTTTAGAATATAGTCTGCGTAAATATTATGCGAGTACTCGGGTTTTAAATTTGGGTCACCTTGAAATTGACTTGTTGGGTCGATGAGCATCATAAATGGATTCATATCTGCCACCGTAGGGCGGCTAATACGACTATTATAGCCCATTTTTAGAGTACTGCCTCGGGGACTTGTATAATCGAATGATAGGTGTGGGAATAGATTCCAGGTACGTATATTATCATTCTTATTTAACAGGTCACTCTCCCCCCGTACCCCAAACTGAAACTTCACTCTCTCCATACTACTATTAATCAACATATACATCCCCAAAATACTCTCATCAAACGAGTAATTATCTGTTTGGGCTACACCTAAAAAATCATCCTCTCTTTGAATATCAATTTTACGTGTTTGACTTTTCATACCCACCTCGAACGATGCATACTCAGTAAAGGGAAGTAGGTAATCTACCATAGCTACAAGAGACGAGTTTTTATTACTATTATCTGCAATAAACTCCCCTTGTGTATTATAGTCGAGGTACGACACTGTTTTGGGTGTACTATGATTATAGTATATATTTGTTTTAATACTCTCTTGGGTATCGTTGAAGAGGTAATTATGAGCAAGGGCTATTTGATGAGTTATCCCTTTCATCTCTGTCATCCCCTCGCGGCTAAGCGAAAAATCTTTAGCCGTATATCCGAAATCTACATATTGATACGACATATTTAATTTACTATGTTCGCTAAAACTATACTCACCTCCAACATTAGCCAATACATTTAAGATATCAGCTTTAACACTGTTTAGCCACTGCGAACTGCCTGTAATAGTCTCTATCGAGCCATGTTGATAGGTATTACTTATCACTGCATTAGCCGAAAGCGAAAATCTATCTTTATTATAGACCACAGATAGCGAACCTGACTGTGTATCATGTGTTCCCGACAAATTTACTGCGCTACTCACTCCTGAGAGGCTACTCTTTTTACTTTTAAAATGAATGATGCCCGACAGCCCATCAGCATCATATTTTGACGTGGGGTTTGATATTACCTCAACAGATTCGATTTGTGATGGTGAATAGGCCTCTAATTCGCTATTAAGCAGTTCTCTTCCATCAATAAAAAAACGTGCAGGAACACCATTAACGAGGGTTGTTCCATTAAAATCTTGAGTTAGTGATGGTAAACTTTTTAGTATATCATCTATTGTTCCACTCTTTGCTGCTGGCATATCTACTATTCGATATACCGTTTTATCATCTTGATGTGATATCGATTCGATACCGCCTTTAACAACCAAATCGTTTAAACTAATTACTTGTGCCACAAGTTCGATATCATTAAGTATAAGCTGTTCTCTGTTAATATCAACACTCACTAATATCTTTTCAAAGCCTAGGTGGCTAATTTCAAACAAATATTTCTGTGGCTTTAATACTAACTCAAAATATCCTAACGAATCGGTTAAGGTACCCGCAATATAACTACTATCGGCCTTAACATAGGCAGCAACTGTTGCATAAGGCACCTCTTTTTTACTTGTGCTATCAACAACTTTAGCTCGCACATTATACCCCTGAGTAAAAGCTATGCAAGGGGTAACAAATAACAGTAATAGTAAAATAATACGATTCATAATCTTGTTTTTATTTACAAAATTACTAGTCGCCACCTACTAAAACAATAAAATATGGTTCAACTAATATTAAAATTGGTTGAACTTAATAATTAAGTGTGTGAATTTACTCGCCATCAAGCCACGCAATAAATTTCGGAACATTTACCCTACTTATAAGTACCTCTTTATCATACTCTGGCTTTAAGGTGACTTTTAATCGACTATTAAAATATTTTGAAACCCTCTCAATAGATGCAATAGATGCAATACATCCTCGTGTTACCCTAAAAAAGCTCATAGGATCAAGCATTAACTCTAGGGTTTCGATATTATAATCAACAATATGACGCTTACCACTCTTTTCTACTACAAATGTAGTACGCTCTTCCGAATAAAAATATGACACCTCATCCATACTAACAAAGCTAATTTTATCTCCTAGTTTTATTGCTATC
>CAYJHM010000195.1:0-3597 GCA_964369935.1 uncultured Rikenellaceae bacterium | reverse complement strand
TAAAGAAACTAATGGAGTAGAATATGCCAAGAAGAAAAGTAAAAACTATAACAATCGGAGAGTTAGCCGATGGAGCAAATATATTAGTTAAGTTAAAGAGTGACCCTATATTTGAGAGTTACGACTTCTCAACGCTAACAATTAAGATACAAGAGAGTATAACTCCTAAGATTGAGAAATCAAGAAAGTTGGCAACTCGTCTTGAGAACTATTTACATGCAAATCCTGATTGTTGCTCTGTGTTTGATGGGCATAAATGTGTTACTAAACAGAAACTTGCTACTCGTATGCTTGGTGTATCTCGTGGCACACTGGATAGATGGATAAATAACGATTTAATAGTTATGCCATATTTCTTAACTTCCAAAGAAAAAATTGATATATGCGACCCTTATGATATGCTGAGACAACTGAAAGAGTATGCTGCGATACATGACAATAACTAACTGAATTAGAGAGCTGATAAGGCTCTCTTTTTGTTTTAATATCGGTATTATTCAATAAAAACGAAAGAAAACAGCAAAAATATTAATAGCTGTACATCAAAGTGCAAAATGGTTAATTATGGTGAATTAAAATAAACCGAAAAAGCATATCTAAGAAGAATGCAGAAACGGTGAAATCTAAATAAACTAAAAGATACTATTTTGCACTTTGTGTACAGTTATTTCGAGGTTTATAAACCATTTTTCACTCCCTATCTTTGCACAACTTAACGTTAAGGAGGCTGTGACGACAGCTAATTTTTAACATTTAAACTTGTGTATTATGAATAATCCATTTGATGTAATCGAACAGCGATTAAACAAATTAGAAATGATACTAACAAACCTTGGGGAGTTGGTTATTAGTAGTGCAAATAAGAATAATGACCCCACAAACAATAACCTTATCAAGATTGATGAGGCGGTGGAGATAACAGGGTACAAGCGTGGCTATATCTACGAGCTTGTGCACCGTAACGTCATACCTTTCATCAAACGAGGGCGTAGTGTACGTTTCGACCGTGAGGAGCTTGAAAATTGGATGCGTGCTGAACGTCCTAATATCATTCAGGAAACCATTAAAAGGCTAAGGTAATGGCAGAAGATAGATATATCCGAGTTGGAACAACTTTGTATAAGGTAGTCCAACAGCCATTACAGAACGGAGGGATAAGAGAGTGTCGAAAAGTATGGGGTTATGAGACCTTACGCCAAGACCACTCGAAAGATTTCATATCTCAAATTGAGAAGTTTGACGGTTTTTGTTGTGTTCCCGACCATATCAACTATCAACGCACCATCGGAGCATTCTTGAATGATTATGAGCCTATTGATGTACAGCCATTATTAGGGGAATTTCCTTATATTGAGGAGTTTTTACAACATATCTTCGGAGAACAATATGATATGGGGTTAGATTATTTGCAGTTGTTATATACTCAGCCACTACAAAGGTTGCCGATAATACTATTGGTATCACAAGAACGTAACACTGGTAAAACAACTTTTCTTAATCTGCTTAGAGCTATCTTTGGGGCAAATGTAACCTTTAACACTAATGAAGATTTTAGGTCGCAGTTCAATAGTGATTGGGCTACTAAGCTTATTGTGGCAGTTGATGAGGTGCTTTTAGATAGAAAAGAAGACTCTGAGCGTATTAAGAACCTAAGTACAGCACGTAGCTATAAGGCAGAAGCTAAAGGAAAAGATCGTAACGAGGTGGAGTTTTTCGCTAAATTCGTATTGTGTTCAAATAACGAGTTAAACCCTATTCATATTGGGCAGGGTGAGACTCGCTATTGGGTGCGCAAAGTGTTGCCTATCGTTTCTGATAATACCAATCTTCTCAGTGAGATGAAAAAAGAGATACCTGCATTGTTGCACTTCTTACTTAATCGTAAGCTCTCGACTGAGCGTGTTAGTCGTATGTGGTTCGACCATAAATTAATTGTCACAGATGCACTACGTAAGATTATCAACTATAACCGTAGCAAAGTTGAGTTAGAGATGATACATATACTTAATGAGGTGTTGGAGCTAAAAGGCGGTGAGATTTATCGTTTCTGTGTGGTTGATATGGCGTATATGTTAGAGAGTAGAGGTTATAAGTGCGACCACGCATACATAAGGCGAGTGCTACAACAGAATTGGGAGCTAAGACCAAGCGAACCGATGCACTATACAAGCGAGCGGCTAACCTTTCATGGCACATTTGACGGTATGGGTCGCACTGGGAGGTGTTATACTATTTCTGCCGAAATCCTATCACGAATTGTAAGTTTGTAAGAATATATTTTTATTTCACTGATAATAAGTAATATATATACCTTACAAACCTCTTACAATAGACTTACAAAGTTACAGACAGAAATAGCGCATCTTACAAACTAAAAATTGTGTAAGGTGTTTTGTAAGATCGTAACATAATTATTAACAACAAATTAAGGCTAAAACCTTACAAAATCACAAAAATTATATGACTTATATCAAGAACATAAATATAAAAGGTTTCCTTTCAGAGAGAGGAATTAATCCAGCTATCGAGCGAGCAGAGTATGGTATGTATCTGTCACCACTAAGAGCAGAGCGCACACCAAGTTTTAAAGTAGACTACAATATGAATGTATGGTACGACTTTGGGTTAGGTGAGGGCGGTTCTATTGTAGACCTTGTGGCGAGATTGGATAACTGTTCTATTGGTGAGGCATTCGCCAAATTGGATGGTGGTAATTTTTCTTATCAGCCAATACAGCGAACAGCGCAACCAAAGCCTACACAGTCATCAATAATAATTGATGATGTTAAGCCTCTGCATAATATACATTTAATAGACTACCTAAAAAGTAGGGCAATAGATATAGAAGTAGCAAAGGCATACTGTAAAGAGGTACACTACATTATCAATGGCAAAAGATACTATGCAATAGGCTTCAAAAACGACAAAGGTGGTTGGGAGCTCCGAAATGAATATTTCAAGGGAGGTAATTCACCAAAGGAGATAACATCTAATATCAATCTCGATAGCGACTGTTATGTTTTCGAGGGATTTATGGATTTTCTCTCACATCTTACTATCCAAAAGAGTAAAGGAGTGCATCAGTTTGATAGTGACTACTTTGTATTGAACTCTGTTAGTAACTTGTCTGATAGTGTTATCCGACATATCAGCCATTATGAGAATGTGCATCTATTCTTTGATAATGATAGTGTAGGGCAGAAATCAAAAGAGATATTGATACAGCATCTGAAGGGTAATTCAATCGATTATTCATCGATGTATGCAGAGCATAATGACTTGAATGATTATCTAAAGCATTTGCAGCTGAAGCCACATCGTAATCAGCCAATGAAACGAAGTAGAGGTCTAAAGTTATAACATTAAACAATTAAGATATGAAATCAAATAATAATTCAGTAATCAAGTACAAAGAGAAGTACTGCAAGGAGCGAAGAATAAGAGGCAGACAAGCAATCTACGTGAGTAGTGGTGTTCATTCAGAACTGAAAGAGTTGGCGGAGTCTCTAAAAGGAGAATACGTAACAACTGCATCATTAGCTGATAGCATCTTACGCTCTCATCTTGATAACAATAAAAACATAATAACTGAAATCA
>CAYJHM010000194.1:2467-3635 GCA_964369935.1 uncultured Rikenellaceae bacterium | reverse complement strand
ATACGACAAATAGTTATTAGAAAAATCATTGATTTTTGAACTAATGGACTGATATGCATCCATTTTCCACTGTACTTCTTGAGTATCTCTTAACACGTCGTTTATTCTGTTTCTCGTATGATATGTCATGCCTTCTACAATAGAGTCTGTATCAAGACCTGTCGCCAGACCACTTACACCATTTCTAACACCAGTGTAAAATGAACCACCTATTGAACTCATAATGTTAATCTCCATTCTACCGCAGTACACTTAATCATACTATTTTCCCATAGCGGCTATGGGAAAATAGTATCTTGTATTTTTGAGCAAAAATATTATTTTGCTCCTTCTTTTTCGTCAATAAATCTATCTAGTATAGTGATAAGTTTTGCTATCTCAGGTTTTGTAAGCTGCTCATTCGCTCCTACTTCTAAACCTTTTCTATACATCTCAGGATTAATAAGTGATGAGAAGATTACAACCGGAATTTTCTTTAACACCTTGTCGTCTTTAATCAGTTTAGTCAGCCTATGTCCATCCATACGAGGCATCTCAACATCAGTTATAATACAGTCGATTTCGTTTAATTTTTCTTCGTTTTCTCTAATGTCACTTAAGTATTCCCATAACTCATGTCCATTATCAAATTTTTCTGTATTAATATATTTTGCTTGGTGCAAGCAGTCGTGTATCAGCTTTGATAAAAGCACTGAATCTTCTGCAATTAATATTTTGCCGTAATGCGTAACTCTTTCGCCTAAACGCTCAACATCAACAATTTTGATAGTGGTTTCAGGCGCGATATCCGCGATTATTTTTTCAAAGTCTAAAATAGTAATCAAGTGATTTTTACAATCAGCTAGACCTGTAGCAACTCCATCTTCGCCGCTATAAATTATTTTATCCGGCTTTTGGATATCACTCCATTTAATTCTGTGTATACCTACAACAGCATGGACTCTAAAGGCGATAAACATTTTATTAAAATTTGTGATGATGAACAAATCTTTATTATCATCACTACTCTCATCTATCCCCAAATATTTTGGTAAATCGATAACGGTAATAACACTGTCACGAGGTTTAAATACGCCCTCTACTGCTCGATGAGCATGTGGCATTTCCTTTACCGGTAACGGCATCAAAATTTCTCTTATTTTTGCTACATTTACTCCGAAACAATTTT
>CAYJHM010000194.1:1472-2457 GCA_964369935.1 uncultured Rikenellaceae bacterium | reverse complement strand
TTCCTGATTCAAGAAGAAGGTCACTTTTAACCAACCTATTTTTACTCACAATACACCGCGCATAATCTTATTTCTTAAATATGTTTTTAATAAAATTCGCATCTGCATCAATGCTCACTGCAGCTTCAGCATTTGCTGCTTTTAGCTCTTTTAATTCTCTTCTTAATATAACTATTTCTTTTGGTGCATCAATTCTGATTTTCACCTTATCATTTCCTATTTCAGATATCGTTATCTCAACATTATCGCCCACAAAGAAAGATTCGCCTAATTTTCTTGATAATACTAACATCTATCCTTCCCCCTGTTCTTTATTCATAGTCACAGGGTACTTCATACTGTAGTCGCTTTCTGTTAGTATCGTTTGTACCGCCAATCTGTTTTTAGAATTTATAACGATAGGGCATTTAAAATTAGCAGTAATACTACCATCTTCTTTTATGGACGCTATCACATAAATCAAAAGTCCGCTCACGCTCTCTGCTTTTATCGCAGCTAAATCCTCATCCGTAGCGGTGGGGGAATAATCTTTTTCTATATTATAAGGATTGAGCAAAATAAACGCTAAATCTTTTTCTTTTAGTGATTGCATGCAGATGATGCTATCATCTTTTTCCTCAAAGCTTATCAGCCCAAATTCATGGTAGCCCTCAAAGCCGTATAATGCTTGTGGTAATGTTATTAAGTTTTCATTTAGTATTTCAATTTCTCCAAAAAATCTTGTGTCAATTTGCAAAATTATCAACTCGCTTTATTTAAACTTTTGTATCCACTGGAACATAGTTAGGGTCAGAACTCGGTGGAACATATAATGGTTCCCCAACGTACTCGATTACAACATCGTGATACTGTTTAATATTAACTTCAACATCACCTGGAATAAACTCAAACTCTCCACCAGAAACATTCCACTCAAAGTTTAATTTATCCATCTCATACTGAATACTAAGATCAGCACGTTCCCATACTATTTCTGTTACTGTTT
>CAYJHM010000194.1:1145-1462 GCA_964369935.1 uncultured Rikenellaceae bacterium | reverse complement strand
GAATCCCAATCCAAACTCTGGCACATCTTTTGCTCTTTCCGCTGCTAGTCTAGGTATCGGATTTTCTGGCAAATGTATTTGTAGCATAATTTGCCCTTCTCGTGCTAGTCTTGCAGTTGCTTCCTGTGCAGCTATTATGCCTTTTTGAGCTATCTGATCTAAACTCACTTTTGTTGATGGTACAACTGAATTTCTCGCCATGTAAGTATCGATATTCAGCTGAATAGTCTTACTTCTAATGCTTAGCCCACCGACATCCCTTACAATTTCCTATTCCGCAAAATCAGATTTTCTTTCAAATCTACCGCTATGTGTTT
>CAYJHM010000194.1:864-1135 GCA_964369935.1 uncultured Rikenellaceae bacterium | reverse complement strand
CCCGAACCAACCTTCAAAGTAGCGTTGTATATGTATTGTTGCGTTGTTAACTCTGTTATTGCAAGTGCTGGGTCCATATACTCGAGATTATAAATTTTTTCGTTATAATTATATTGGCTGTCTTCTAAACGATTTTGGGTATAATCCAAAAACATTGTATTACTGCCTAATTTTGTAAGCTCGATAACTAAATCGTCTCGCTGAGCATCAAGCTCGTCTAAATATATCGATGCTTCGTCATGCGAATAATCCGCACTCTCAAGCATTTCAG
>CAYJHM010000194.1:0-854 GCA_964369935.1 uncultured Rikenellaceae bacterium | reverse complement strand
AAATTTATCCCTGTTTTCTCAATTTTAAAATATTTTTTCTATTATATTTATAAATTTTAATATTTTTAAATAATAAAAAATAAATAAACATTTATCTCTTTAGCTGCAAGCTCATCAAGCACAGCAATGTCTCCATTTGTTACATCAATACCTCTGTATAAAAGCTTGTTATCTTCAGTTAGCTCAAACGGCGCTTCTTTTGTGTTTGTACCACCGAAAATATAGTCTCCCGCTTCTGTAACATTTAGCTCTTTAACCATAGTCGCTTGCATTTCACGAAGTTTATCGGCTATAATTGAACGTTCTGCACTTGTTTTAGTTTCGTTCATTGCACTAATTAAGTCAGCATAAGCATCCTCAGATACTTTGGTAACATTCATTATTGTGCTCTCTACCGATACCATTCTTGATTGTACATTTTCTAAATTTGTGGTGAACATTTCGTTGTTTAAAAACTCTCTTCTAAGCTGATTAGAAATTGCACTGCTCGCTGGGTCTTCAGAGGCTTTAGTATAATTTCTGCCTGTGGACACTCTGTCCGATGCAACATTTAAATTTGATAACACAGTATTAAGTCTTCCACTATACTGTCTCATAATTGAATTCGTTGTTATTCTCATAACTTAAACCTCCTTATATTATAGTCCAACGCGACCCATTCTATTAATAATAGTGTCGAGCGCCTCATCAAGAGTTGTCATAAATCTCGCTGCCGCATTGTATGATTGTTGATATTTTAGTAAGTTAATACCCTCTTCATCAAGGTATACCCCCGACACACTATCACGCATATCTTCCATTGATGTGAGTGATACTAAATAACTGTCTAAGAGTTTTTCGTTCGAGCTAACTTA
>CAYJHM010000193.1:0-3640 GCA_964369935.1 uncultured Rikenellaceae bacterium | reverse complement strand
GTGTTAGCTATTACGCCATCATTTTCTTCAAGAATAACTTCACCAATGTAATTTTGTTTTCCTTTGAATTTTGGAAATTTTAAAATATTGCGACATCCCTCTGCTGAAGGGAATATTGATAATGCCATAGCCTGACATTCATTAACTTTAAATTTCTTATTAGGCTTTAGTCTTCTTGCAGATATAAAATCATTATCTGTTATAGGTATTGAATTTATCAATCTATAATACGCAACACCGGATGAGTACTTCGCATCTTTAGGTGGACAACTATCGGGTAAACTCTCAAACCAATTCATACAATTATCATTAAAATTAAGTCCAGCAAAGTTACAAAAAAATATTCATATACAAAAAAACAGAAATGATTTTTGTATGTAAATGAAATGGTTTGCTTTATCAATATTTATATTGATTATCGGAGAGTTTGTACTTAAGTATGAATAAGCTATGGCTCACTGGACTTCTTCGAAAATTGAGACTCGTAGTACAACGGTAGTACAAATTGAAAAGAAAAACGGCTATAGAGGGAGCGGTTAGCTTGTTGTGGAGCCGTGCAGATGGGGCATAATCGCCTCAAAGCGTTGAGGTTAGACCACAAAAAAAGAGTGACGTTTAGTCACTCTTTTTTTGTTACCTGAGGTAACTTTCGAGGTTCGGAGCGGATTCGAACCGCTGTACAAGGTTTTGCAGACCTCTGCCTAACCACTCGGCCACCGAACCGATTTATTGCTTTCAGTGCACAAAGATAGGAACTTTTTTCTTTTTGCCAAAATTTTTAAGCAATTATATTATAAAATATTTCACTATAAACTGTTAAATATTTACCAGACAGATAATTATAGCGTAATCCATTTTTTTAACCTTTCATACATCATTTTGTATGTACATACAGATAAACCGTGTTCGGTACCTTTTTTTACTATATAGCCTGTTTGACACTCTAGTTCAGACATTTTTCCGTTTATATAATCTCTCTGCATTGAGGTGGTCATATCGTAAGGTGTGTCGGCTAACAAATCGAAATTGTGTTCTAGAATCTCTGGTTCGAAGAACACCCCTTCTAGTCTGGCTACCTCGGCAAATTCGGATGTTAGGGCTTTGAACTGCTTGATGTATAATGGATTTTCTAATATTTCGCCACAACTAATATTATGGTATGTTAAGATTGTTGAGACAGTAGATATTCGCATAAATTTTAACCATATCCTATGTTCGATATCGTTATCTAACATAAAACTATCGCTGCTGCTTGCCATAATAGTATCTAGCCCACTTAGCGAACTATTTTCGCCATTAGGAAAACCATAATAAATGCGAGGAGGTGCACCCCCACCCTTCTCTATCACCACACCTGGCGACTCTATCTCGCTTATTATATAGATACAGCCATAGGCCACTGCCCTATCAGGGAAAGCACTCTTTAGCAGGCTATAACCATCGAAACCATTTTGAAGTGGGATAATTACGCTGTTCGGAGTAGTTATCTCTCTTATCCAACTGATAACTTCGGGCGTTGAATAACTTTTTACGCACACAAACAGATAATCTACACTCTCTCGACAATTATCTTGTGTGTAGATATTACGAGGATATGTAGTTATATCCTCGCGATTAATGCTCTTGATGGTTAAACCCCTCTCAGTTATGACCTTTGCACTCCTAGAGGTTAAAAATAACGATATATTAACATCGGGGTTATCTTCGTGTGCTTGACACAGAACAGCGGATAGATACCCCCCTACCCCTCCTGCTCCTAATACTCCTATCTTAATCATTATTAATTGTTTGCTTTAACTGCGACACTAATTTAGGCAATCCAGTTACCGATCTCTCTTTTATATGGGTAATCCTGTTTGATGATGTTACATTTGAGGGGTCTACAAGATAAATTTTTGTTCGTGATGGGAGGTAATCAACCAACGAGGCAGCAGGATAAACAGCTAACGAGGTGCCTACGATAATGAACACATCGGCATCAGCAACAATTTTTATCGCCTGCTCCATCATAGGGACAGACTCGCCAAAAAATACAACGTGAGGTCTAAGTAATGAACCATCACTATGACGCTCGTCTAATCCTTGGTGCCACCCCTCGATTGGGATTATCGCCTCTGGGTTAATCGAACTGCACAGCTTACGTAGCTCGCCGTGTAGATGAAGAACCTTGAGCGAGCTACCTCTCTCGTTGGCTGCCCTCTCGTGCAAATCATCTACATTCTGTGTTATTACCTCAACATTAAAATAGTTAGCTAAATCAACAATCGAATAGTGACCCTCGTTTGGACTACGCTCTAACAGCTCTTTTCTGCGTATATTATAGAACTCGATAACCTGAGCTCGATTATTACGTAGTGCCTCGGGTGTACACACATCCTCTATGCGATAGTTAGCCCATAACCCATTAGAGTCTCGAAAAGTAGAGATACCACTATCTGCCGAGACCCCTGCCCCTGTAAAAATTACTATCTTCATCTTATTTTATTATTGCGCTCCACTCCTCCTCTTTAAAACCAACTAACACCTCACCATTATCGGTTATCAACAGAGGGCGTTTAACTAACATACCGTCGGATGCTAATATCTCTATCAGCTCGGCAGACTCTTTACTTTTAACCGCCTCTTTTAGGTTAAGAGCTTTATATCTCATTCCGCTAGTATTAAAAAATTTAGCAACAGGTTTATCGCTACTATCCACCCACTTAGTAAGTTCGTCTGCGGTTGGATTATCTGTAACTATATCACGCATTTCAATCTCGATGCCTCGATTTTGCAGCCAACTGGCCGCTTTTTTGCAGGTTGTTCACCTTGGATAACATAAAAATTCCATACAGTAAAATATTTTAAAGTTATATCTAACCACAAAGGTACTATTTTTTAGCAAAAAATGTGCGAACCATTTAAATATATTGATGAATTTATGCTACTTTTTGCTAAAAAATAGTACCTTTGCAAATAAATTGCACATATTTTATCACTAACAGATAGTTTACATATGGATATTCAATCAATGACAGGCTTCGGCAAAGGAGTAGCGGAGCTGGAAGATAAGAAAATAACAGTTGAGATACGTACACTTAACAGCAAGCAGCTAGACGTTAATCTAAAGGTGCCCGCTATTTATCGTGAGAGCGAGATAGCCTTACGCACACTAATAGCTAAAGGGGTAGTAAGGGGTAAGGCAGATGTTTTTATTACAATCGAAAATATTGGAGATAAACGATTCCCTACCATTAACCGAGAGGCAGCCGAAAGTTATTATCGTCAATTATCTGGGCTTAATATCGATCTTTCGGGGGGAGATTATCTTCAAACCATTATGCGTATGCCCGAGGTTATGCAGCAGGAGGTTAATGTTATCACAGACAATGAGCGTGAGGCTCTTATCGAGGCAACAAAAGAGGCTATCAATGCACTTAACGAGTTCCGCAGGCAAGAGGGTAATGTATTAATTACTGATATTTTAGGACGTATAAGCACTATCGAGCAGTTAAAAGGCGAGTTGCTACAATACGAGGGGGAGCGCATCGAAACAGTTAAGAGGCGTCTACGCGACTCGTTAGATAAGATTAACATCTCGGTTGATGAGAATAGATACGAGCAGGAGTTGATATTCTATCTTGAGAAATTTGATATAACA
>CAYJHM010000192.1:1439-3702 GCA_964369935.1 uncultured Rikenellaceae bacterium | reverse complement strand
TAATTCTCAGAAATGGGGGTAAATATTAGCTTTTAGTTATTTTAACACATTGCAAATCAGATTATTCACATTTAGAAAATCTCACGAAATAGGGGTAAAATTTTATTTTGAACGTAGCTCAAAGTGTTCGCATTTCCATCTCTTATACTCTTGGGGCATACATCTTGCACAAGGGCGATACCCTGCACAAATTGCTGTTTGTTCGTCAGCAAAAAATACTCTATGTTCTACATACTGCCCTTTTGCTATATAGCGTAATGCAGTAGGGCAATCTAAGCGTCCGTATATCTTTCCTCTCTTATGACCGCCCAGAGTACCTTTAGTTCTACTTAAGTACTCATTACCATTTTCATCTAGTAATTTATAGAGTTGCACAATAAATTACCTGCCCTCAATAGCATTAACGTAACGATGACCTATTACACTCCAATCAATTATATTCCATATCTTATCTAGATGTTCGGCTCTATTATTACGGAAATCTATATAATAAGCGTGCTCCCATACATCGATTGCCAAAAGAGGCTGCATACCCTCGCTTAGTGGGGTATATGCGTTACTACCCTCTAATATTACAAGATTTTTATCGTCTAATGCAAGCCATACCCACCCCGAACCAAATAATTTTGTTGCGTGCTCAGTCATTAACTTGCGTAACTCTTCAAAACTTCCAAACTTTAGATTGACTGCATCCATCAAAACACCAGTTGGCTCAGTAATACCATCTTGATTTCCAGTGAACTGCAAAAAATACATCTCATGATTAACCATCTGAGCGGCATTATTATATAGTCCGCCACTACTTTTTTGTATAATCTCTTCAATGGTAGAGTCGCTAAACTGTGGCTGCTCGGCTATTAACGAGTTGTAATTGTTTAGATAGGCGTGATAATGCTTACCGAAATGATACTCAATAGTCTCGGCACTGATAATAGGCTCGAGGGCATCTACCGCATATGGTAGAGTAATTGCTAATCTATTTGTACTCATAAAATAAAAAATTAAGTTGTGTATTATAGTACAAATATAGTGCATTATTTGAAAAAACTATAACTTTTATGTGAAATTAAAAAAATATTATCATATCTTTGTAACATAATAATAAACGAAATGGCTATGAAAACAGTAATTGGAACACAAACAGAAAAAAATTTATTAAAGGCATTTGCTGGCGAATCGCAGGCAAAAAATCGCTATCAGTTTTTTGCTAAGATAGCTCGCAAAGAGGGATACGAGAAGGTTGCAGAATATTTCGAAGAGACAGCTCGTAACGAGGAGGAGCACGCAAAGTTATTCTTCAAAAAATTAGAGGGCGGAATGGTTGAAATAACAGCTGCTTATCCTGCTGGTATCCTTGGTAACACCGAAGCAAATCTATTAGCTGCGGCTGGTGGCGAGCTAGAGGAGTGGGGCGAGTTATACCCTGAATTTGCTAAAATTGCTAGAGAAGAGGGATTCGAGGATATTGCTACCCTATTCGAGCGAATTGCTGCAATTGAAAAGCACCATGCCGACAGATATACAGCTCTATACGAGGTTGTAAAGGCAGAGAATATGTTTAAAAAAGAGATTGAGACACCATGGAGATGCCGCAAGTGCGGACACGAGCAAAGAACAGGTATTGCTCCTGAAGTTTGCCCTGTATGTAGTCATTCTCAAGGCTATTTCGAGATAAATAGCGACACATTCTAAAGTCATAAAATAATAGCTCCCACTAAAGGGAGCTATTATTTTATAAATAACATCTCATTTTGGATTAGTTGTTGCAATATTAGATTTAAAAAAATCTATGTTATGCGACGAATACTTATAATCACATTTTTCACAATTATTGCCACCTATAAGTTATCTGCTCAGATAGTTGGCTATGGCCCTAAGTTTGGGGTAAACATCTCTAATCTATCAGAGGAGAATATTAACGCTATTGGTAGCTACTATGTTGGAGGATTCATCGAGTATGATTTCACCGCTAGCTGGTCGGGCGAGATTTCGCTTATCTACTCGCAGCAAGGTGGTAACGTAACAGACATTCCTACACTAAGCGAAGGTTTAACAGATATACGTATTAAGCTAATGTATATTAATATACCAATCGTAGCTAAATACTACCCGTGGCAGGGGTTAAATGTGTACGGTGGCCCTCAGATATCACTATTAGTAGGTGCGCACGAACGAGTTGAAAAATCTGCGTACTACTCGGTTTTTTCGCAATGGCGCAAGAGTGATGTAGGGTTTGTTGTTGGCGTTGGATATAGCTGGGAGG
>CAYJHM010000192.1:0-1429 GCA_964369935.1 uncultured Rikenellaceae bacterium | reverse complement strand
GTTTTATGGTATCGGCACAATTTAACTATGGACTTCTGAACATCTATAAACCTGTAATTAACAACATAAAAAATATTACATTCCAGATAGGTGTAGGCTGGAGATTTTGATATAAATTTATGCAAACTGCCATATCTTTCCAATAAATATATTATCTTTGTCGAATCGAATAATAAAATATTACGGGGATGAATCAATTTTACAACTCAATTTTGCAGCACTTAGGTGTTTTGAATGGTAATAGTAGCTGCGAGTTATTTTTAAAAGTGATAATAGCTTTGGTATTATCGTTAGCTATATATTTTACAACTAGATTAATAGCTATATTTTTTATCAGAGGATTTATTAGCCGCACCAAATCGAAGTGGGGCGATGCTCTCTACCAAAATAAATTCTTTAGTAAGCTAGTTCTAATTGTGCCCCCAATACTATTTCATCTGTTTATTAGTGGTATCGAGGGAGGGGCTATGGTATATATTCACCGTATTAGCGAATTATGGATAGTTGTGGCTATGGTTAGTGCTATATTATCGTTTATGAATGGGGTAAATAAAATCTATGACAGCTACGAGATGTCGAAAGATAGGCCTATTACATCAGTAATTCAGATATTAAGGATAATTATATATATTCTCACAACCATTATAGTAGCAAGTATATTAATACAAAAATCGCCTATAAATCTGCTATATGGCCTTGGAGCATTTACGGCAGTATTAATGTTAGTATTCAAAGATACTATTATTGGCTTCATCTCGGGGCTGCAACTACTGTCAAATAAAATGATATCGATAGGCGACTGGATAGAGTTACCAAACGGAGACGCAAATGGTGTAGTGCTTGAAATAAATCTATATACGGTAAAAGTACGAAATTGGGATATGACCATATCAACCATACCAACCTATCAGTTAGTGGCGCAACCATTCATAAACTGGAGGGGGATGGAGCAATCGGGAGGTAGACGAATACAACGAAGTATTTTAATTGATGCTCAGTCAATTAAATTCCTAGAGCCTAGTCAAATAGCGACCCTAAAGGAGTTAAAGAGTATTAGCACTCTACTACCTGATATATTAGACAGGTATTTTGAAGCTGAAAAGGATGGGAAAATGACCAATTTATGGTTATTTAGAGAGTATATCACTTGTTGGCTACAAAACCACAACGAACTTAACACACAAATGACAACTATGGTACGCCAATTGGCCCCAACAGCCGCGGGGCTGCCGTTAGAGGTCTATTGCTTCACAAAAACAAAGGAGTGGATTAAGTTTGAATCTATCCAAGGTGATATTTTCGATCATCTATATGCGGTTGCACCTCTATTTGGATTAAACATATACCAATATCAGTGTAAACAGTACTAGGATAGGCTAATTCGCAAAACTTTAGTTCAAGAAGGCTTTTCCCATAAGCACGTCATCTG
>CAYJHM010000191.1:0-3708 GCA_964369935.1 uncultured Rikenellaceae bacterium | reverse complement strand
TATTATTCTTAGGAATAATTAGAGTGATTACACTCTCTTTTAGCTCACTATTTTCTAATATTAAATCCACATCATACCAACGAGATAATTGGCTTAACATAGTTTCGAAACTATCCTTCTCGAACATAAATTTACCCTCAGTCCAAGCTATGTATTTAGTAACATCAACCTGTTCCTTAGTTAGCATACCGCTTGATAGTGCAGCAACACATAAGTCGTTTGGCTTAAGTATCACTTCACGCCCTGCCATTGTAACACCTACCGACCCCTCTACCAAAAGAGTTTGCACACTACCTTCATCTACGGCATTAACATTAAATTTTGTACCATAAACACTAATATCAACACCTGAAGCAGTTACAATAAATGGTTTATCCGATTTTACAACCTCAAAATACCCCTCACCCTTTAGAGTAACCTTACGACTATCCGCCTGAAACTGCTCGGGGAATATTAACTCGCTATTGCCATTGAGATGAACAATCGTTCCATCTTCTAACCTTAAAGTTGTTGATAATTTAGCTGGATTTACAAATCTACTATATCTAACCTCTGCCTTTTTACCTTTCGAATCACTACTAATCTGCCCGCTAATAGCCATCACATCAATAACATCTCCCGCTTCATTATCTGAACTGTAATTTTCGAGAGCAATCTTCTGACCGCCATCAGTTATTATCATTGGAGTAATTGCATAAGCTGTCAGTGTGGCTTCATCACTCTTATTTAAAAGCGAACCATAATAAACAACAAAAGTGAGTGCAATAACCGCAGCAGCGGCAACACTTCCCCTAATAGTAAAACGCCTTGCCCTACTACGCTTCATCGAACGTTGCAGTATCTCTAAATTTTTTGTTTTATCCGCACGCTGAAAACTATCTATACTACTAGCTAACCACTCTTGATTAGCAAGATTAACCAAAGACTTAACAGCCGAACTATCTTCTGTCACCCACTCCTCAAAGTGCGATTCATCACTCAATTGCTCGCCTTGCATTATCCTGATTATATCCTCAGATAAATCGTTACTATATGTTATATTATCTTTCCGTTTCATATTTTAATTATCGCATTATACCATATACACCGATAAGTAGATATATTTTGCAATAAAACGATAATTATTTTCAAAAAAAACGTTGCCACATTTTATGGCAACGTTATAAACTATATCTATAATACTAATTATCAGTTAAGTAACATAAGAATATGAGCAAATGTAGAGTTAGTAAACTTTTTCTTTAAAATAATTAACGCTTCGTTTTTCTGATGATAAACCGTACGAATAGGTTTATTAAGCGATTCGGCAATCTCTTTAATCTCCATTCCCTCGACATACAGTTTCAGCACCTCGGCATACCCTTCAGGCAGAGCATCCAACATAAGACTCAATTTACTCACAACCTCAACCTCAACCATATCGGTAATAAACGAACGGTTATCATTATTTACCACTTCCGAATACTTATCTACCGATTTTTGATGTTCAATATATTTACGAAAACGATTGCGAACACTTAAAAAAAGATAATCTTTAATATGATTCACCGAGCTAAATGAGCCATTTTTCTTATTCCAAATTGATAAAAATATATCGTGAATTACATCGGCTGCATCAACTTCGGTATTACGATACAGGCGCGACGTAAACATATACAGCGAATCATAATATAACATATAAATAAACGAGAAGGCACTCTCTTGACGCTCGTTGAAGTGTCTCACCAAGGTTGCCTCACCCTTTATGTTGTTTATGTTATACTCCAATTTATTCATTGTATAGCTATACTCTCATTTTATATTATAGCACAAAGTTAATATTTTTTACGAGAAAACAAGAATTAATTTAAAAAAAACATATATTTTACAAAAAAAGCTGCCTTGAATATAATTCAAGACAGCCCATTCAAATAGTTCACGCAATATAGTTTTCGTTACGGCATACCTGTGTACTCAGCAATCTTTACTAGGTCGATTCCGAACTCCTCTAAGAAGAACTCTATTACCATATCATACTTCTCTTTTGTTAGCCCATTCTTATCGTTAGATGGATGAAGTGGACCTGAGGTACTATTAAGAGTTTCTGGTGTTTTGTAAATTGCATTTTTAATAACATTTACAAAGTCGTAGTGTGGTGTCCGTTTTGCATTGTAGTCGTTCTCCATAAAGCCATACTCAGCAAAATTCGTAGCATTCACCGCGCTATTTTGATACTCCGAAATATCACCAAACTCAACTGGTCGTACAATTAACCCTCTTATTATTGCATTATCAATAAATGCTTTTATCAACGACTTCATTAATGCTAACTTCTGATCAGTGGTTTTAGTTGCCATCGAACCATCTACATCAGTAAATGTAATCGAAAATTTCCCCATCGAGTAGCTTAAGGTTCTTCTATTATACTTATCAAAATAGCTATCATAAGTAAAGTAGTAAAGCTCTTCTGCCAATAATAACTTTCTAGGCATAAACTCTTTTATCGCTTCATCGCCTAACATTCCTAGAAAATATTCATCTAAAAAATCTAAATAACTAGCTACATTCTCCTCTTTAGGCAAATCCATCATCCATTCATAGTTTGGCTTCTTCACCTCGTAACGATAAACCAAGGTATCATAGTCGTATAGAACCAATAACCCATCATACTTATTAAAATACCCTTGTAATCTCTCGGTAAGAACCCCACTACCCTGCTCACTTAATGTTAAATAATCAACTATCGACTCGTCGCCTGGAGTAGCCGTAACTGGCTCTTCGTTATAGCACGAAAAGATAAAAAGTGAGGATATAAATATTATTATTATTTTTCTCATAACATATAATTTAAAATAACTACTACTGCTCATTATACTCATTCTGAACTAAAGATTTATTCAACCTAAGAGTCTCTGGTGGGATAGGTAAAGCATACATCTTCTTATCTGTAAAGATATATGTAGTAACCTCACCCTGAGTCTCCTCAAACTGATGTTCGAAACCTATCAATCCCCAACGGCGAATATCAAACCAACGGTGCCCCATCTCGAAAGATAACTCTCTACGACGCTCATCTCTGCAAAACTGCAACATCTCCTGAGGATCAGTTATTACCACATCTTTATACGGTGGAATAAAGCGAGCCTCTCGTAGAGTGTTCAAATCTTCCATTGCTTGAGTTAAATCACCTCCTTTGCCCTCGATGTGTAACATAATATTAGCCTCTGCCCTATTTAGATAAGCCTCCGCAGAGCGCATTCCACCATTTGTTGCATTAGTGCTTTTTGAGCCCTTATCCATAGATAGATACCCATTAAGGTGCCTAGATACAACACCTCCACCATTAACAATAGTATAAACTGTTCCATACATCTCCAAACGTTGATCAAAACCACCATTCGCATCTTTGTCGTATAATTTAATAAACTCTTCTGACAAAGACCAAGCTGCTACCCCATCAACATCTTCTACCGTTTCTGGCTGAGGGAAATACGCCGAATGAACATACTTTGAGCTGCCGCATGCCCATATTATCTCTGGCGAGCCTAAAGCATACACATTAGTAGAGTTTTTTGCATACCCCGAACCTGGTTTAATTCCGCTAGGTATTAACACTCCTGTGTCAGTGCCACCTGTACCTGTACCTGTTCCTGTACCTGTACCTGTTGTGCCACCTGTACCTGTTGTGCCACCTGTACCTGTTGTGCCGCCTGTACCTGTTGTGCCGCC
>CAYJHM010000190.1:0-3751 GCA_964369935.1 uncultured Rikenellaceae bacterium | reverse complement strand
GTACCCGGAGCCGGGATCGAACCGGCACAGTATTGCTACTATTGGTGTTTGAGACCAACGCGTCTACCAATTCCGCCATCCGGGCAGGTGGTTTTTGCTTTTGCAGCCACAAAGATAGGGCTATTTTTTTACTATTCCAAATTTTTTTTGCCATTTACTAAAAATTTTCATGTAAAATATAGCGTTTTTAATATCATTTTTGTACTTTTGCAGCACTATTAATGTTAGACAATAAAATTAAAGGATATGCCACATACAAAATATCATAGCGTAGCTCGTGAATGGGAGAGCGCATTTGCTAAATTCTTTTCTAGCTCTATAGGGGGTAGTGTGTTTTTAATTGTTGCCACTGTTGCTGCAATTATTTGCGCAAACAGCTCGGCATCTGAGATATATGAATGGTTCTGCAACCTACCTATAACGTTATCGATTGGGGGGAAAGATGTATTAAACTCTGCTGAAGGGGGTATGACTATTGGTAAATTTGTGAATGATGGATTAATGGCTATATTCTTCTTTGCTGTTGGCTTGGAGATAAAACGTGAAATGCTTATTGGCGAATTATCGAACCTTAAACATGCTATGTTACCTATAGTAGGGGCTGTGGGTGGGATGGTTCTACCCGTACTGGTTTTCTTTGTTATTGCTGTAAATACACCTGCAGAAGCTGGAATGGCTATCCCTATGGCTACCGATATTGCATTCTCGCTAGGGGTACTATCGTTATTCGGGAAAAGGGTACCCATAAGCTTAAAGGTGTTTCTTACTGCTCTGGCTGTTGCCGATGACCTTGGTGGTATAATGGTTATTGCTCTTTTCTATTCGCACCATATAAACTATATATACCTATTAGTTTCGTTACTTATTATAGTGATTCTATATCTTGGTGGTCGCAGAGGAATTAACAATACTGCATTCTATATAATTTTAGGGGTGATTATGTGGTTTATGTTCTTATACGCAGGAATACACACAACAGTAGCTGGTGTGATATGTGCTTTTATGGTACCTGCAAGACCTCGTATCGACTCGTACCAGTTCTTAGCTAAAATTCGTAGTAGTATAAATCGATTCCCTCCTATCACGCAGATGAATAAAGGGGTGGTTATATTAAGTAAAGAGCAACGTCACGTTCTTCATAGGGTGAATGTATCGTCGGATAGGGTTATTAGCCCTATGCAGAAACTTGAGGAGCTACTACACCCTGCTATTGCATTTTTCATTATACCTGTATTTGCATTTGTTAATGCGGGAATAGTATTTGATGGTATAAGTACCTCTAGCCTAATGAACACCACAACATCGGGAATATTTGCTGGACTATTAGCTGGTAAATTTATTGGAATATTCACGTTTGCCTACATTGCAATAAAAACTAAGTTTGTATTGATGCCTACGGGTGTAAATATGCGTCAGTTGGCTGCTGTATCGGTTCTTGGTGGTATAGGTTTTACTGTTTCGTTATTTATAGCCGAGTTATCGTTCGGTGGCGGAGGAGCAGAGGGTAAAATACTACTTAACAATGCAAAAATAGGAATCGTTGGGGCTTCGCTTATTGCAGGTGTTGTAGGATATTTATTACTTAACTGTTCGTTACCAAAACTAAAAGAGGAGAAAAAATTAAAACACTACGAGGTAGAGGGAAATAGCTAAAGTTATTCATATATTTTTGAGTAGCGAGTATCAGTAAAATTATGGTTTTGCTGATACTCGCTACTTTTATGCACCTCATAAAAATTTGATAAAATATTGTGATAGAATAAAATTTTAACTATATTTGTCACTGTAAAATGTATTTGATACGATTATAGTTAAAAAACGTATCGATAATGAAAAATACGTTGAGGAACGGAATTTTTTGTTTAAAATTATACATTTGTACTATCAAGCATAAAAATTAATTTTTAATTGTTAAATATTTAAATAAAAAAAAATGGAACTACCTTATGCTGAACCATACAAAATGAAGATGGTTGAAGTAATTAGAAAAAGCACACGTGAGGAGCGCGAGCAATGGTTAAAAGAGGCTAAGTATAATCTTTTCAATCTAAAGAGCGATCAGGTTATGATAGACCTATTAACCGACTCGGGAACTGGAGCAATGAGCGACACTCAGTGGGCTGCTGTTATGACTGGTGATGAGAGCTACGCTGGATCATCGTCGTACTATAACCTAAAGAATGCTATTAATGATATTCTAGGTTTCCCTTTATACTTACCAACACACCAAGGGCGTGCTGCTGAGAATGTATTATTCTCGGTACTAGTAAAGGATGGTGATATTGTTCCTGGTAACTCGCACTTCGACACAACTAAAGGTCATATCGAGTTCCGTAAGGCTACTGCCCTTGACTGTACTATTGATGAGGCTAAAGATACTCAATTAATTCACCCATTTAAAGGTAATGTTGATTGCGCTAAGCTTGAAAAAATACTACAAGATACTCCGAAAGAGAAAATTTCGTTTGTATATGTATCGGTAACAAACAACACATCGGGTGGTCAGCCTGTTTCTATGCAAAATATGCGTGAGGTTAAGGCATTAGCTGAGAAATATGGTGCTCTTGTTATGTTCGATTCGGCTCGTTTTGCTGAGAACGCTTACTTCATTAAGCTACGCGAAGAGGGTTATGCAGACAAAACAATCAAAGAGATTGTAAAAGAGATGTTCTCTTATGCAGACCTTATGACTATGAGTGCTAAGAAAGATGGTCAGGTTAATATTGGTGGTTTTATTGGCTTTAAGAGCGAGGATCTATATCGTCAGGCATCTCTTTACAACATTATGTTCGAGGGATTCTTAACTTATGGTGGTATGGCTGGACGCGACATGAACGCACTAGCTGTTGGACTAGATGAGAACACTGAGTTTGATGTACTAGATGCTCGTATCCGCCAAGTGCAGTACCTAGCTGGCAAATTAGATGAGTATGGTATCCCTTATCAGCGTCCTGCTGGTGGTCACGCTGTATTCGTTGATGCTCGTGCTATCCTTCCAAACATACCAAAAGAGGAGTTTCAAGCTCAAACTTTAGGTGTGGAGCTATACTTAGAGAGTGGCGTTCGTGGTGTTGAGATTGGCGCTATACTAGCAGACCGCGACCCTGTAACACGTGAGAACCGCTACCCTGCTCTCGAGCTACTTCGTTTGGCTATCCCTCGTAGAACTTACACTAATAACCATATGGATGTTATTGCTGCGTCGCTAAAGAATGTGTTTGACCGTCGTAACGAGATAACTAAAGGTTTAGAGATTACTAACGAGCTACCTATCTTACGTCACTTTACAGTTGAGTTAGACAGAGCAAAATAGTTTTAAATATTGTATGGGGAAAATGCGGATCAACTATTTAGTATGTTATCTGAACTTTTGATTTTTTTACTGGACACTAATAGTTTTAAATATCACAATAAAGGTGGACAAGGGTCGTTATACTCTTGTCCACCTTTTTTTATTTAGATAATCAAAATTACTTAAATTATTCTGAATAATTGACACTTAAAATAGGGACATAAATTAACACATATACTATATGTGAGCAACAATATTATGGTTATTAGAGTATTATAATGAACAATTATCTAGCCATTAGCGAATTAAAAAACCGAGTAAATAATCAATTTTTTTTCAGTTTTGCTTGGTGGATTTAAAAAAAAAGCGTATTTTTGCAGAATTTGTGTAATTTAGACTGTAATAAGTAATATTTGTTACTATTTATCACAGACTAATATGAATAATAAAATATTAGTT
>CAYJHM010000189.1:0-3772 GCA_964369935.1 uncultured Rikenellaceae bacterium | reverse complement strand
TGACATTCTAAAATTATACACTCTCACTCATTAAAAGGCGTGCACCAGAGACACCCTTTACAATACATAACGAAATATTAGCCTAAATTAGTCTATCTTAAACTAAATGCTTACTCAAACACAACAAAATAAAGAGCAATAGGCCAAAATAGCAAAAAAGGTGCCAATCAAGGTTTTACGACCCCAATTAACACCAATTTTTAATCTTTTAAATAGCGATTACTCTGCTGCTGCCTCTTCAGCAACCTCTTCAGTTGCCTCTGGAGCCTCCTCTACTGCTGGAGCACTCTTCTTAGCTATAGCCTCGATACGCTTTAGATTTAACTTCTGCTCTTCAGCAAGACGAGCAGCTTTGCTAGTCGCCTTAGTTTGAGCTAGATTCTCAATCTTAGCATTAATTGTAGCCTCTTTAGCCACTAACCACTTCTCGAAACGCTCTTCTGCAACCTCTAAAGTGAAAGCACCCTTTTTAACACCACCTAAAAGGTGACGCTTCATAAGCACACCCTTATATGATAGGATGTTACGACAGGTGTCTGTTGGTTGCGCACCGTTGTTTAACCACTTAACTGCTGAATCAACATTAATATTGATTGTTGCAGGATTTGTGTTAGGGTTATAAGTTCCTAACTTCTCAATGAATCTACCATCACGTGGTGCTCTGCTGTCAGCAACTACGATATGATATACTGGATATCCCTTCTTACCGTGACGTGCTAATCTAATCTTTACAGCCATTGTTTTTTTGTTTATAATTAATAAATTAAATTCCCTATTCTACTAAATAGGCGGCACAAAGTTAGTCATTATTTTTTTAACTACCAAACATTTACCATTTTTATTATCTCTTCCTGCGCTTCCTTTCGCTAGAGGTTGCTTTGCCCTCGCCACGAGAGCCTCTGCTTGAACCCCTATCCGAACGCTCCGCTCTATCTGAGCGCCTATCTCGGCCACTGTCAGAGCGTCTATCTCTACCGCCGTCCGAACGTCTATCCGAACGACCAGATGAACGGCTACCGCCACCACTACTTCGCTCTTTACGCTCCGAGCCACCTGAACTGCCTGCGCCTCTTCTATCGCCACCTCTTGAATCTCTACGTTTTTTCTCACGAGTTATCTCAGCTATCGGCCTTCCTTGGCTTAATGTATTAAGTGCACGAGTTGTCTGCTCTGCCGCCTCGAACGGTATGGTAATAAATGAGAACTCCTCAAGTACCTTAACATCATTAATCTTACTTTTAGCAAGACCAGTAACATCAACCACCATATCGATAAGCGAGCGAAGAGTATATCCATCTCTAGCACCTAAAGCGATAAATAATCTAGCTGTTCCTTTTGTATCTACACTAAAGCCACGAATTTCGTTATATGTAGTAACATCTAAATCATTTTTAAATGATAACTTCAGAGTAGCAGCAAGTGCAGTCACAGGATCAGCCTCTGAGAGAATCTCTTCGGCCATATTAAAGTACTCAACAAAGAGCCCTGACTCTAAAGTCTCACGGATGTCTGTTAAAATATTACCTTTCTTAGTTGTAATAATATCGGCAATAGTTGGAATCTCCTCCTTACGGATATCCGCCTTCACCATCTTCTTCATCATAAGGAACTGACGGTACTCCGCATTCGAGATAAAGGTGATAGCAGTACCTTGCTTCCCTGCCCTACCAGTACGACCAATACGGTGAACATAGCTCTCCGAATCTTGAGGAAGTGAGTAGTTTATTACGTGCGTAAGACTATTAATATCAATACCACGAGCAGCCACATCGGTAGCTACAAGTATATTTATCTGCTTCTTCTTAAATTTATACAATATTTTCTCGCGCATAGCCTGCGACACATCTCCGTGAAGACCATCGGCTGCATATCCACGCTCGATTAAGCGCTGCACAAGACCATCAACGGCCACCTTAGTGCGACAGAAGATAATAGTATATATATCATTCTCAATATCAATAATACGTGTAAGTGCATCAAACTTATCACTCTCACGCACCTCGAAATATATCTGATCAGTAAGATCGGTAGTCATAAGGTTACTCTCAACCTTTAAATGTTGAGGCTCGTCCATAAACTTGTTTGCCAAATCTTTAATCTTAGATGGCATAGTAGCAGAGAATAGGAGAGTACGGCGACCATCAGAGGTATGAGACAATATCTCCTCAACATCCTCGATGAATCCCATATTTAACATCTCATCTGCCTCGTCTAGCACCATCCAACGTGCAGATGACAGATTAAGTGACCCTCTACGTAGATGGTCGAGAATACGTCCTGGTGTTCCTACAACTATATCAACACCTGCTTTTAATCTACGTAATTGCTCGCTCATAGATGCGCCGCCGTAAATTGTTGTTACTGATGTTCTATTTGTTCTCAGTGATTGTAGCTCGTCTGTAACCTGAAGAGCCAACTCTCTTGTAGGCACTAAAATAAGTGCTTGAACAACTCCACCATTAGGAGTTATCTGTTCTAGTATAGGCAGACCAAACGCTGCAGTTTTACCTGTTCCTGTCTGAGCCTGTCCAATAATATCGTGCTTGTTCTCAAGTAGTACTGGTATTGTTAAGGCCTGAATAGGCGAGGGTTTTTCAAAGCCTTTTGCTTTGATGGCATCTAGTGTAGTCTCCGACAGACCTAATGCCTTAAAATTTTCTAATTCGTTCATCTTATTTCTTTAATTGACTGCAAAGGTACGCATAATTTATTAATTATCAGCATAATTTACTGATAATTAATAAAAAAGAGCTAAATAAGCCCCTCCGAGGCAGAGAATTCAAGTATATATCTTGCAATATCTGTTGGCAACTCTTCTGCGGCAAAGTGACCAGCATCTAAAAGATGAAGTTCAGCATTTGGCACATCTCGAAGATAGGCCTCGGCTCCGTGCTTATTAAATTTTAAATCCTTAGCCCCCCATACAATAAGAGTTTTGGGTTGTTCTTCTCGTAACATTTTCTGCCAAGCAGGATAACTCTTTAGATTATTATTGTAATCCTGGAAAAGCTGAACTTGTGCTCTTCTATCACTATCACTTTGAAGGAAGTGTAAATCGTGCAACCAAGCATCAGGGCTTTGGGTATTATACTTCTCAGGAGCAATATCAAAAAGATACTGTTTCTCTATTATAGTAGACTCGGACGTTAAACCATACAGCTGCTTAAACTTCTCAGGCGAACGATCGGTGTCGGCAGTTCTAAAGAACTTTTGGCGAGCATCCGTTAAACCATCAAGATAAGCGTTTGCATTCTGCACAATTAGTGCTTTGATAGCACTAGGACGCTCCATCATCATTCGATAACCTACTGGAGCACCAAAATCCTGCATATACATAACATAGTCTGTTATTCCCAACTCACGTAGCAAGCCACTATTAATATCCGCCAGTAAATCGAAAGTGTAAGTTAGCGAATCAGGCGAGGGCTTAGCACTATAACCAGAGCCTAAATTATCGGGAGCTATAACATGAAAATGTGTTGCCAACATAGGTATAAGATAACGATAGGTGTGCGACGACGATGGATAACCGTGAAGTAGTACAATAGTTGTTTTGTTTCCAACTCCCGACTCGCGATAGAATATCTTATGCCCATCAACCATCTTATAATTATAAGTGATAGCTGGTGGCAAGAAAAAATTGTGTTGTTTTGTTGATTCATTAGAAACACAAGAGGTTCCTAGAATAAAAATTGCGATAAAAAACAAAAGAAATCTTCTCATAATTTAGGTGTTTAAAGGTTAATAAAGCAACTATTAAACTTATAATACA
>CAYJHM010000188.1:0-3791 GCA_964369935.1 uncultured Rikenellaceae bacterium | reverse complement strand
GAGTAACCGCAGGCGTACATCGGTACGTTGAGGATTGCGAGTAAGAGAATGTGCCACAGATGACGTGCTTATGGGAAAAACCTTCTTGAGCTAGAGTTTTGCGAATTAGCCTTTATAATAGTTTTTCAATCTTAATATCAATAGCTTTATCTTTGTCTAGTTTAAATGCTGCTTTTTCATATTTTGGCATTCGTAAATTATTTGAAAAGCCATAGGCCTCTTTGGGCATACGCATAAAGTTAGTATCTAATTTTTTATTGTTGTTCTCATCGTGAAAAACTGATACTGCATATTCGCCCTTAGGTAGTTTAAATTCTGCCTTTACGCTGCCCTTTACTGCATCAATAATTTTATGCTTGTAAACATTTTCGGGTTTAAAACCCTCCTTTTCGTTGTTAAAAATAGCTATCACTATGCTACCGTTGCTATTTTCAATATTGGTAACATTAATCGTTAATACTTCTTCGGTATTTGATATAGATGCTGTTGATAAGAATAATATAACAGCCATTAAAGTATATTTTATCATATTTCTAAATTTGCCACGACCACGATTAAGCATATACTCCTTTCTTAATTAGTCGCCCCTTAAAAAGATTATTGACCGAAGTTTATTAATTAGAGAAATAGTTTTTTGTTTTCAAATTTTGCAAGATTTTAAGCAAACTAAGTCAAAATCTTGCAATATTTTCAGGCAAAATATCATTGTATTTCTCTGATTATTAATGCTAAGGCTCCTTTTTAAGGGACGACTAAGTATGTCTTAATCTGCACTGTGATTATTGAAAGCAAAGGTAATATTACCCCCATTTATGAGAGTAACCTCATAAATGGGGGTAATATTATGTTGTGCCGTTATTTTAATGAGCTGTAAATCTGGTGATTCATGATTTACCCAATAATTGCCTTTAGTGCAGGGAGCTCTTTACCTTCAAGATACTCAAGAAGTGCACCTCCACCTGTCGAACAGTAGCTAACATCGGCAGATAGACCAAACTTATTGATACACGCAACCGAGTCGCCTCCTCCGATTAACGAGAATGCACCCTTTGCTGTAGCCTCTACTATCGAATCGGCAACCATTTTCGAGCCCGAAGCAAAGTTGTCCATCTCGAATACACCCATAGGGCCGTTCCATAGAATGGTTTTTGCATCAGCTATCTCTTTCGAAAATGTTGTTGCACCATTAACCCCGATATCCATTCCTAACCAGCCATCAGGTATCTCATTTGAAGGGTAATTAGCAATATTGGCATCGTTACTGAAACTGTCGCCACAAACCGAATCTTCTGCAATAAGAAGTTTTACACCACGCTCTTTTGCTTTAGCCTCGATTCCTTTTGCTACATCAAAATAGTCAGGTTCGCATAACGACCCACCTATCGATCCTCCGTTAGCTGCCATAAATGTATAGGCCATACCACCACCTATTATTATAGTGTCTACTCGTTCGATTAAACGTTCTATTATATCAATCTTAGATGATACCTTCGACCCCCCAACTATGGCAACATAAGGCCTGTTAGGCTCTTCTAGTACCTTCTTTACAGCTGACAGTTCGCGTTCAACTAGAAATCCAAACATCTTATCATTTGCAAAATGGCTAGCCAATAGAACAGTTGATGCAGATGCACGATGAGCCGCTCCGAAAGCTTCGAAAACTAAACAGTCGCCAAACGATGCTAGCGTTGATGTGAACTCTTCGTTCATTTTCTTTTCACCCTCGTTAAAGCGCAGATTCTCTAGTAATAATACCTCGCCCATTGCTAGGGTCGATGCCAACTCTTTTGCACTATCGCCTACTGTATCGGTTGCAAATTTTACATCCTTCTCTAGTAGTTGGCTTAGTGTAGGAACAATATGCCTAAGCGAAAATTTATCCTCTACGCCATTCTTAGGACGTCCAAAATGTGAAAATAATACAACTGCACCACCTTGCTCAAGTATTAAATTAATTGTCTTTAATGTTGCTGTGATTCTAGACGGATCAGTTACATTAAAATCACTGTCAAGTGGTACGTTGTAGTCCACTCTCACCAAAGCTTTCTTGCCTTTAAAATTGTAGTTGCTAATGTTTTGCATAAATACGATAATAAATAATTAATTAACTAGGGATGCACTATCTGCATAGAAAATGCAATGTCAATGCAAATTTACATATTTTTTTTTAAATATCCAGCAATTTGCACTGAAATAACCCCTTTTTTATTTAAAATGTTTAGTAAAATTTAAAGCCAAATTAATGATTTTATCTATTTTTGATATTTGCAGTATAATTAGTCGTCCCTTAAAATGGAGCCTTTTTAAGGGACGACTAATTAATCGAAGCAGTAGCAATTGATGTCTGGCTCTGTGATTGTACCCTCGCACAATATTACTAACCTCTCAATTATATTTTGTAACTCCCTTACATTGCCTGGCCAAGGTCTATTAACCAGTAGCTGCATCGCTTCGGGTGTAATCTCCATTTTCGGACTCTGCTGTTTAGTGCAGAACGATTCGATAAAGTTATTTACTAACTGCGGAATATCCTCTTTACGTTCACTAAGTGATGGTACGTGTATTGGAATTACATTTAGCCTATGAAATAAGTCTTCACGGAAATTTCCTTTAATTATCTCCTCCTTTAAATTCTTATTTGTTGCCGCTATAACCCTTACATCCACATCTATCTCTTTTCCTCCACCTACACGCCCAATCTTCCCTTCTTGTAGAGCACGTAACACTTTTGCCTGCGCTGAAAGCGACATATCACCTATCTCGTCTAAGAATAGTGTACCTCCATTTGCTTGTTCAAATCTACCTATATATTTCGAGTCGGCACCTGTAAATGCTCCCTTTTCGTGTCCAAACAGTGCACTTTCAATTAAATCATTAGGAATTGCGGCACAATTAACCTCAACAATTGGAGCATTGCTGCGGCGACTGCTGGCGTGTAGTCAGTGTGCAACTAGTTCTTTACCAGTTCCATTCGCTCCCGTTATTAGTACTCTAGCATCACTTTTAGATAGTTTCTGTATCGTGGCTTTTATGTCTAAAATTTTAAGGGTATTCCCAGTTATTTCGGGGATTGTTGATTTTTTATTTCGGAAATTTTTAGGAACACTTTTAGTACCTCTCCCACGTTTTAATAATCTGCGGATAACCAATAGCAGCTGAGTGATATTCACAGGTCTCTGCAAAACATCCTCTGCACCCGATTTAATGTATCGTACAATCATTGATACCTCAACATCGTTTGATACCATCATCAAGACAGGTGTTGTGATACTGTTCTTTTGAAGATGTGATACAAATGCCACTCCATTTAAAGATGGCAACGTTGAATTGTAGAGTATTAGATCAAAGGTTGTCCTCTCTAACTCCATTAAGCATCCTTCAGCACAATCGCAAGAGGTCACACTGTACCCCTCGCTTTTCAACAGCTCAAACAGGCTATTCCTGCTAGCTCGTTGATTGTCGACAATCAATAATTTAATCATAGTTGTATTGTTTGATTTAGTAATAGTGTTTGTTGTTTAAACTTATAAGATAATATCGTTAAATCTTTTAATATACACTTTACATTCCTGCAAAAATACAAATAAAATAGTAATATTACAAATATTTGCACAAATTATTTTAATATTTGTGTTAAATTGTTTGATATAACAGTTGGTAAATCGTTATTTATTATAGTTGTGTACGCGATATTGTTATATAGTTCATTTATTTAAATTTATTATTATTGTCTGGGGAAATTGCGGATCAAATTTATGCACGTCATAGCTACCCTAAAACACACCATATAA
>CAYJHM010000187.1:0-3794 GCA_964369935.1 uncultured Rikenellaceae bacterium | reverse complement strand
ATGTCAAAAACAGGATTAAAAACACAACGAAAAACTCGTTGTTGGGCATGCGGAAACCTAGACGTAATAAGGTGGGGTAAACAGCAAAATAAGCAACGTTTCAGATGTAAAGAGTGTGACATTCTCTTTACATCTGCTAACGCAGGGGTTCGTAAATCAGATGAATTGGTATGGTTTAAGAACTGGGTAAATGAAGTAAATAAGAGCTGCAGTATAGTTAGTCGCCCCTTACAAAGGCGGTTAGAGTTTTCGGAATTTTTATAGATTCATTTACCTTTTTCCCGAATTTACCTTTATATACTTTCATAATTTATTCGTTTATAGTGGATAACTCAATATATAAAATCAAAACAGGATAAACTACTATTTTAAAATGCAATTTAACATAATATTAATTATGATTCAATTTATGAAAAACATTCTTAAACTTGAGTTCTGCAAGTTATACTATTTTGCACTGGTATTATAAATGAGCCAAACTGCCCGAATTTAGCCGTTATTCACTTTCTTCGGCCTCGTAACTCTTTAAGGTGCGTGGCTTCTTTATGTTGCCTTTTTTGCTCTCAAAACCTGCCTCTTCTAGTAATTCTATTTGTCTTATAATATTTCCTTTGCCCCTCAGTTGCTTAAGAGCTCCTTCGTACGCCTCTTGAGTGTCAGTTATTTTTTTACCTATCCCTTCAAAATTAGATATAAATCCTTCGCACTTATTTTTTAAATCTTGTGCTCTAGAGAGTATATTGTCTATATTGCTATATCTAGCTTCTCTATTCCATAAATCTTTCACAATTTTTAACGATGTGATAAGGTTAGTTGGAGAGATAATTAACACTTTTTTGTCGTATGCAGCTTTCCATAGTGATGTGTCGTTCTGGAGAGCTATCATTGCAGCATTATCGTGAGGAATAAACATCATCACAAAATCTACAGCTCCATCAAGATATTTTTCGTAGTTCTTTGGAGATAAGCCCTTAATATGATTACGTATCGAGCTAATATGGTTATCTAAGAATCTTTTTTGATCGATTTTATTATCTGCGTTGCAATACTCGGCGTAATCTTTAATTGATACCTTTGAATCGATAATTACTTTACGCCCGTCAGGCAAATGAACAATCGCATCAGGCCTTAATTTGTTGTCACCTAGGACTTTTTGCAGTTCGTAGCCACTTTCACCCTTTACAAGACCTGAATTTTCGAGTATCATCTCTAAAATTGATTCCCCCCAATCGCCAGCACTTTTATTGTCCCTGCGTAAGGCGTTACTTAGCCTTTTTGCCTCTTCGTTCATTCCTTCGCTAATCTTTACCATCATCTCGATTTGGGCCTTTAAATCGGCCCTTTCACTGCTTTGACGGTGATTTGCATCGTTCATATCTTTTTTTAGCACATCAAGGTTCTCTCTGAATCCTTTAAAGATACCCTCTAACTGGTTAGCATTAAAATGATTTACCTTCTGCCTACTATCTTCAATAATTTTGCTAGATAGAGCCTCGAACTGCATCTTTAAACGTTCCTCTATCAATTCAGTAGATGCTTTTTGCTCTTTTATCTGCGAACGAAGCTCGCCATTCTCTTTAGTATATTCAATTTTATCTGCATAAAGGACTTCACGCTCTCTCTGTAGCTCAGCTAAACGCTCCTCTTTAGCAGCTAGTTGCTCTTTTAGCTTAATTACCTCGCTTTGATTTTTGCGGTTATCCTCAATAAGTGCATTATGTTCCTCATTAAACGAAGAGCCGCCACTTGCAGAGCGTCTTTTTAGTAAGAAACCCACACAAGCAACGGCTATAAGATTAACAATCAGTACTATCCAAATATTTATATTCTCCATAATTTTTGTATTTAATTTCGATACAAAGATAATATTTTTTTAGGAGAAATTAACAAATAATATTTGATTATAACAATTTTATCTTCGTATTATATGATATTTACAATCCCCAGGCATTGTTACGTCTATACGTACATTCTTTGCCGAGTATATTTCCGAAGGGTCGATATAATCTAGGTTATTAATATAAAGTGTATCTTGCGAAAAGTGAACCTCGGGTGTAAATGTATTTTTAAGATTCACTGCCGATTCAGGGTAAGTAGAACCGTACGCTTCCCTCGCGATATTGACCTCTACCCTATCTGTACGACTATTTTTTCTGTGATAAATATTTGTTTTCTTGATATAGCAGTTTTCGTCTGATAGATAGCTTACTCTACTATATCTGCCTATCCATACATTTAGTATTTTGTAGATAAATTTGTGAGTAATGCTTTCGCTTTCAATCAATGAATTTGTTGCATTGTTCCCCTTGCCATCACCTATTGCTATAACTAAACTATTACTGCTTGGTTCAAATACATACTTTTTTTCCTCGCTACTGCGCACATTAAACTGACGTCCATAATCAATTATATTCATTAGCCCTATCGACCCTAGAATTATTCCGAAGGCAAATGTAGCAATAATAGACCACCAACGACTAACAATATGTCTACCTCGGTCTATTAATCTGTATGTAATTGCAGCAGCTCCCAATGCACCAATACAAAAAGATAATACTATAATCATAACACCGTTATATGGCAGATTACTAGGGGGCAGAAATGAGTGAGAATACGGAACATATAGAGCAGTTATTAGAAGAGCTATTGCCCCAGACAAAAACAGTCCTATAATAATTTTTGTGATTATGCGCCCTAACGAACTAATTGCTTTGTAGCTCTTATTGCCCACCTCTTTAGCGAACTCAACTATGCTATCCTTATATTTATCACTGTTGTTGCCAAATGAATATCTTACTCCGCTTTGAGTATCATACGAGTCGCGTTCGATTGATGAAATGGTACCAATTTGAGCTATTATTTCACGAACCATTGTAGTGGTTATTACACTATTTTTTTGTAATAATTTCTCGTTCAAAAGTTCGCATATACGCATTTCTATATCGCTAACCATCTCATTTTCATCGTTCGAACCATATTTACTACTAAGCGACTTGAGATAATTTTTCAGCATATTATGTGCATCTAAATCTATCGAGTAACTAAAACCTGCTATCGAAATTTTTACTATTTTATTCATATCAATGTATATTAAATATCTTTTCCGTAACGAATATCTTTAATTTGTGATGCTAACTCCTCCCACGCAACATCAAAATGCATTAAGTGCTCTAGACCTTTAGGAGTTATCATATAGTACTTTCGTGGAGGACCTTGTGGCGACTCCTCCCATCTGTAACTTAATAAACCCTGATTTTTCTGACGTGTTAATAATGGATATAGTGTCCCCTCAACAACAATCATTTTAGCCTCTTTCAGTTCGGTTAAAATTGATGATACATACGAATCACCTCTTGATAGTATAGCTAAGATGCAGTATTCCAACATCCCTTTTCGCATCTGCGCTCTTATATTTTCTCTATTATCCATAATCTCTAATTTTTATTGTTATTCCTATCATTATGAATACAAAATATATTCTTCTCTTGTGGTATTGCTATCCAAAAAACAAGATATACCCAAACAGATAACCCCCAAAATATCGCTAAAATCACCCATGCAGCTCTCAACAGTGTTAGGTTAATATTATAGCGTTTAGATATACCTGCGCACACTCCTGCAAAAACTCTATTCTTACGTAATCGGTAGAGTTTATCTTTATTATCCTCGAAAATTCCCCCTCGGTCGCTATAATCACCACTAGCTCCAAAAATTGACGGATTGCCAATAATTGCAATAACCTGTTTAACAATATTAATGTCTACTACTCTATCGTCAGAGATTCCCTTCTCTTT
>CAYJHM010000186.1:0-3828 GCA_964369935.1 uncultured Rikenellaceae bacterium | reverse complement strand
CAAATTACTTGTTATTTTAAATAAAATATCCTACCTTTGTTAAAATTTTTTAAGGAATTGATAAAAATTATTACAATGATTGAATCTAAGGTACTGGGAGTAGACCACTGCTCTAACGAGATTATCGAGTACACTCTAACCAATAGTAGTGGCTCTTATGTTAAGTTAATAAACCTAGGGGCAACGGTCACAGCTATTGTGGTGCAAAATAATCGTGGCGAATTTGATGATGTCACTCTTGGTTATAACGATTGGAGGTCATATCAGGGCGATGGAGCTGCTATGGGTAAAAGCGTTGGAAGGTATGCTAATAGGGTGGCTAAGGGTCGATTCGCTATTGATGGTAAGGAGTACACCTTAGCAATTAATAATGGCGAAAATGCTCTTCACGGGGGGCCTACTGGATTTCAAAATAGAGTTTGGGGGTCAATGATTGAGGGCGAGAACGTAATTTTTAAATACATAAGCCAAGATGGCGAAGAGGGCTACCCTGCCGAGCTTACAGTTAGTGCTACATATAGCTGGGGCGAGGATAATAGCTTAAATATACTATACGAGGCAGTATCTAATGGTACTACAATAGTAAATTTAACCAATCATTTATACCTAAACCTTAAAGGCGATGGCGTTGGCACTATCGAGTCGCACAATCTAAAACTAAATGCTTTACAGTGGCTACCTACCGATAATAGCCAGATACCTACGGGCGAGATGGCTGATGTACGCTCTACCCCTATGGATTTTATCGAACCTACAATGATAGGCTCGCGTATAGATAATGATTTCGAGGCACTAGTGATTGGCAGGGGATATGACCACTGCTGGGTGGTTGATGGTGCTGATGGTGTAAATTTAAAATATGTTGGCACCCTATCTGAGAATAGTACAGGTCGAGAGGTTGAAATATATTCTACTCAAATGGGGGTTCAGATTTACACTGGCAACTGGCTAGAGGGTTCGCCCGAGGGGAAACGAGCTACTTACGTTAATCGCAGCGGAATAGCAATAGAGTGTCAAAATTTCCCTGATGCACCAAATAGGGAGCACTTTCCATCATCACTTCTTCACAAAGGCGAAAAGTATAAACATCAAATAATATATAAATTTAAAACAGTGTAGTTATGAGTTTAGAAAGTGTAAGAGTAAAGTTCGAAGAGCTATTCAACAGCGAAGCGAGATATTTCACCTCTCCAGGCAGGGTTAATCTTATAGGCGAACATACTGATTATAACGGAGGGTTTGTGTTCCCTGGCGCTATCGACAAAGCGATATTTGCTGCTATTGCACCCAATGGTACAACAAAAGTGAGGGTTCACTCTATCGATTTAGATGAACAATGCGAATTTGGACTTAACGAGGAGGATATACCATCCAACCACTGGGCTAGGTATATTTTTGGTGTGTGCCGCGAGATTATCAAGCGTGGATTCGAGGTTAAACCATTCGATGCTACATTTTTAGGCACTGTACCTCTTGGTGCAGGTCTATCATCATCGGCAGCACTTGAGAGCACATTCGCCTATGCACTAAACGAGATATATAACGCTGGTGCTATCGACAAATTCGAGCTCGCACGTATAGGGCAATCAACCGAGCACAACTACTGTGGTGTTAAGTGCGGTATAATGGATCAATTCGCCTCTATTTTTGGCAAGGCAGGGCATCTGTTAAGGCTCGATTGCTTATCAATGGAGTATCAGCTTTACCCATTCTCACCCGATGGTTATCGCTTAGTATTGATTGATTCGCAGGTTAAGCATACATTAGTAGATTCGCCCTATAACCGTCGTCGTGAGAGCTGCGAGAGGGTTGCTGCGGCACTAGGACAACAAACCTTACGAGGAGCAACATTAGAGCAACTTAACAGCTTAGGCGACTCTATCAGCGACGAGGATAGATTACGAGCAATATATGTGATAGGCGAAGAGAGCCGTGTTTTAGATGTGTGTAATGCCCTAGAACAGGGTGATTACCAAACCGTAGGCGAACGCATGTATCAAACACATTGGGGAATGTCGAAAGAGTACGAGGTAAGCTGCGAGGAGCTAGACACACTAGTAACAATAGCTACCGAGTGCGGTGTAACAGGTTCAAGAATTATGGGTGGAGGCTTTGGGGGCTGCACCATTAACCTTGTAAAAGATGAGCTATACAATTCATTCATCGAGAGAGCTACCTATGAGTTCACCGAAAAATATGGGCACCAGCCAAGAGTTATAGATGTAGTAATTAGCGACGGAGCACGAGAGCTATAAGCGCCGATAGCAATAAACAACCAGTATATGAAGGCAACTAAAACCACTAAGTTTAGTTGCCTTCATTGTGTTAAATTGGAAATAAAATAATATTTAGGAGTTAAGATACCGATAATTAATTTTTTTTAATTATCTTTGTAGATTATATTTACATTAAAAAGATAGACGTGAATTTTAATAGATTTAAGCCGTTGGTTTCTAACGGTCTGAAGTTTGGTATGGAGACCTACGGTTGTCAGATGAACTCGAACGACACGGAGGTTGTTATCTCTATTCTTAAAAGCGAGGGTTACACCTACACTACGGAGTTATCGGAGGCGGATATTATACTTGTCAATACCTGCTCGATAAGGGATAATGCAGAACAGCGTATATGGGGGCGATTAGGCGAGTTCACCCACTACAAAAAGGCTAATAAAAGGCTTATTGTTGGTATTCTTGGCTGTATGGCCGAGCGTTTAAAGGGCGAACTGATAACTAAACGTGAACTAGTTGATATAGTGGTTGGGCCTGATGCTTACCGTTCGCTACCGCAAATTATTGCTGGAGCACAAGAGGGAAAAAAGGGGGTAAATGTTGAGTTATCAATCAACGAAACATATTGCGATATAGAACCTGTTCGTACCGACGAGAATGGTGTTAGTGCCTTTATATCGATAATGCGTGGATGCAATAATATGTGTTCGTATTGTGTAGTTCCATACACTCGGGGCAGAGAGCGTAGCCGTGAACCACAAACAATTATTGAAGAGGCAAAGAGGGTATTTGCTGAGGGTTATCGTGAAGTTACACTCCTAGGGCAGAATGTAAACTCGTACAGCTGGGAGGGGTATAACTTCCCCGCTTTAATGGCATCGGTAGCCGAAATTTCGCCTCTGTTACGTGTTAGATTCGCAACATCGCACCCTAAAGATTTAAGCGACGAATTAATTGAGACAATAGCTAGATATCCAAATATTTGTCGTTCTATCCATCTCCCTGCACAGTCGGGAAGTACACGTATGTTAGAGCTTATGAATCGTAAATATAGCCGTGAGTGGTATCTTGAGAGGATAGCAAAAATTCGTGAACTGATACCTGATTGCGCCATAACTACCGATATTATTGCAGGGTTCTGCACCGAGACAGAGGAGGATCATAAACAGACAATATCGCTAATGGAAGAGGTGGGGTACGAGTTTGCCTATATGTTCATCTATTCAGAGCGTCCTGACACTAAAGCAGCTCGCTCGATGGTAGACGATATACCACAAGAGGTTAAGTCTCGCAGGCTATCGGAGATTATTGCTCTTCAAAACGAACTTTCACTTAAAAGTAATCAAAGGGATGTGGGTAAGCGTTTCGAGGTGCTTGTCGAGAGTGTATCTAAACGATCAGACAAACAGCTAAACGGACGAACTTCGCAAAATAAGATGGTAGTCTTTGATGCAGAAAATCACCGTTCAGGCGACTATATAACCGTTGAGATAGAGAGCTGCACACCAGCAACACTTCGAGGTAAAGTTATTAAATAATTACATAACACACAACACAACAATATAGAAATTATGAATTCAGAATTTAAAAAATTTGC
>CAYJHM010000185.1:0-3845 GCA_964369935.1 uncultured Rikenellaceae bacterium | reverse complement strand
TTCCTTGATGATAGAATTTCTGCGGAAATTGTACTAAATGAGTATGACTATCTATCTGATGCGATTACTGCTAGTAATCACGCTGAGAAGACTAAAATTCAACAAACATTAGATGGTCTTCTACTAAATTCTCAGGCTGCTGACTGTACTAACCTTGAGGCTCTATTTATTCCTAAATATGAGGCAGATCCAAACAATCTTGACCTAATCAAAAAGATAATGCGTTATCTTAACGATAATAACTGTGATGGTGAGTTTAAAACTCGTCTTGCTGAGAAATATTATAAATTAGACCCATCTGCTGATGCTGCATACTCGTTAGCTATGACATTTAACTCTGCTGGTGATACCCAAAAGGCTATAATGTACCTTAAAGAGGCTATCTCACGTGAGCAAGCAAGAGTTCTGAAGTCAAAGTATCAAACTCACTTAGCATCTGTTTATGTAGTAGGAAAGCAATTACAGCAAGCAGCTACTGTAGCTAAAGCAGCTATCGTATCTGACCCACGTAACGAGATGGCTAACTTCATTTTAGCTCAATCTTACCTACTTGCGTTAGCAAATAACGAAGTTACTTGTACAGCATTCGAGAAAAAAGCTACTTTCTGGCTTGTTATGGATGTTCTACAAAAGGCTAAGAGCTTAACAGCTGCTGGTACTCCTCTTATGAATGATATTAACAAGAGTATCTCGGCTACAAGAGCAAACTTCCCTACTAACGAGGACTTATTCTTCAAAGAAACCCTTAAAGTTGGTGATGCTTACACAGTAAACTGCGGTTGGATTAAAGGACAAACTAAAGTACACGGAGCAGCTAGATAGTTATGGCTAGTAATGATTGCAAATATTATGGTAAAGTAGTAGCACTCCTTTTATGGAGTGCTCTATTTATCTATGGTTGCACAGGCTCTAAAAGTAAGGGAGAAGAGGCGAAAGTAATTAAAATTATGGAGTCGCAGAATCCCGAAATGATAACCTACGAGGCTAAACGTACACTATACAGGATGAAGGCTCCTAAAATGGAACGTTATCAAGGTAAAGACACACTATATACGATTTTTGGAGACGGTATATATGTTGAGAGTTTCGACTCGTTGGGTAATGTTGAGTCGTGGCTACGAGCAAATTATGCTATTAGCTATGAAGATAGCGAGATATGGGAAGCTCGTGATAGTGTAGTAGGACAAGATAAAGATGGTAAACGTATCTACACTGACACCTTATTTTGGGACAGAAAAAAAAAGCGTATCTACTCGCCTTCTACTACGAGGGTTGTGAGTGGCGAAGAGAGCGTACTGGGGATTAATGGTTTTGAGAGTGACGAGGGGTTAGAGAATATTCTTTTCTATAACTCAAAAGGACGTATAACCATTGATACTGTATCCAATGAGGAGCCAAAGGTAAGCGAGCTAGATAAATAATCGGGCTCGCTTTTTATATTATGCACAAAAAACATTACATATAAATAATTGTATTTTAGAGTATTATATTAACAATATAGAATTTTAGTAGACTTGCATTCAAAAAAGTGGGGTAAATCTTTTCAATTCTAGGATTTTTTTTCTATATTTGTGGCTGTTTATTTACACAAATGAAATAAAAAAATAAAATCAGTATAAAATGGCAGCATTAAACACATTAAGAACTAAGGGGAGTTTACTCCTAACACTATCAATTGGTATATCACTACTAGCATTCCTGCTAATGGATGGCGCATCCGCTTTAGACTCGAACAGCACAAGTGTTGGAACAATCAATGGCAAAGAGGTTGACACCAAAGAGTATGCAACAGAGGTAGAGCTACTTACTACAATTCGTCAATTTGTAACAGGACAGTCATCACTCACTCCAGAGCAGTCTGAGATGTTACAAGGGCAGGCGTGGAATAAGTTTATAAATGAAATAGCACTATTCCCTACCTATGATAAGCTAGGCTTAGGTGTATCAGATAATGAGCTAGCTAATTTAGTGCAGGGCGAGGAAATTTCGCCTGTTATTAGACAATACTTTAGCGATCCGTCAACTGGGTCTTTCGACCGTCTGGCAGTAACTCGCTTCTTTAGCAATATTAGTTCTGACCCTAGTGGTAGATCACGTATGTTTGGTAGATTCCTAGAGAATCAAGTTGCTGAATATACTACATCTCAGAAATTCAACACTCTAGTAAAAGAGGGTATGTTTGTTACTGATTTCCAAATGACTGAAGAGTTCAATAACGGTAAAGATGATTACTCGATAGAGTATGTTACAAAAAGCATTATGGATATTACCGACGACCAAGTAACAGTTACAGACGAGGCGCTACGCGCTTATTACGAGAAGCATAAGGCTCGTTTCATCTACTCAGATGCAAGCGAGGTTGAGTATGTTACATTTGATATTGTTCCATCAGCATCAGATTATGAGGCAGCGCAGCAGCGTAGCTTAACAGTTACAAAAGAGTTAAAAGAGACAAAAGATGCTGAGCAGTATGTTAGCTACACTTCTGAAGAGCCTTTTAACCCTCAATTCTTCACTGCCGAGCAACTACCAACAGAGATTTCTGAGCAGGTAGTAACAGCATCAGTAGGTGATGTGTTTGAGCCTGTATTCGCAGGTGATATTTACTCTATTACTAGGCTTAATAGCACTAAAACAATGCCCGACACATTAGGTCTTCGTAGCATTGTTATCCCTACTACAATGAATGTTGATAGTATATTTAATATAGCAAAGGCTTCATCGGCCGGTTTCGAGTCAGTTGTTAGTTCACTTCCTAGCCTCTCTACTCAAGCATCGGCAGAGCAGATGATTGGTGGTGGTGCTATTGCTCCTCTTTACGAGAAAGAACTTCTTAATGCTAAAGTAGGTAACACATTTATGTTTGATGTAAATGGTGCTAAGCAGATTGTTAGAGTTACTAAGGTTGGTAAGCGTGTTAGAGGTTACCAATTAGCAACTGTTGTGTTTGCTGTTACTCCAAGTAACGAAACAGAGTCGAATATCTATCAGCAGGCAAACAACTTTGTAAATATAGCTAACGAGAAGGGCTTTACTGCCGCTGTTATGGAAAATCAGTATATCACAAGAAATGCAACTGTTAATACCGCTGATCGCCAATTCGCTAGAATGGATGGTTCGTTAGAGCTTGTTCGTTGGTCGTTCGTATCAGACGAGGGCGCTATATCTCACGTTGTAGATTTAGATAATGTAAATGTTGTTGCTTTCCTAAAGAAAAAGATGGAGAAAGGAGCAGCTCCTTTCGAAGATGTGAAAGAGCAAGTTAGAACTGCATACATACAGAAAGCTAAAATGGATTTAGCTGTTAAAGAGTTAAGCAATGCTCAATCAATGGAGTCGCTGTGTGATAAACTAGGTGCAGAGGTTCAAAGTGCTGCTAACCTAAGTTTCTCTGATTTCGCTGTACCAGGTATAGGTGTTGCTCCAGAGGTTATAGGTGCTCTTACAGCATTAAGCGAAGGTCAAGTTTCACAAGGTATCCCTGCTAGTATGTCGGCTGTCGCTGTAAAGCTACTATCGAAAGGTACAAAAGAGGGCTTCGACGAGCAAAAAGCACGTCTACTTGTTGAAACAGATAACGAGTCTTACATTGATGCTCGCATCGGTGCAGCTCTTGAAAAATTGATCGAGATAAGAGATTTCAGAGTAATTTATTACTAATTTTGCAACTAAGAGGATATTTTTGGCCTAAAATTTGGCACATAAAAAAAATATCACTAATTTTGTTGTCGAAATAGGCGAGGGGGAATAAGCCCCAATTAGAGAAAAAGATTTTTTAACATTAAAAGTAAAGGAAATGGCTTACAAAATTTCAGACAGTTGTGTAGCTTGCGGATCTTGTGTAG
>CAYJHM010000184.1:0-3858 GCA_964369935.1 uncultured Rikenellaceae bacterium | reverse complement strand
AAGAAAGTATGACTGCTTCTTATCCAAAACTCAGGTTAATAATACAGTTTCAATCTTTATGCCAAGGCGATTTTACCTTTTTTTGGGACAATTTTGTCACATTTATTGCCATAAGTATGCCACATTGACAGACTAAAGTTGCCATCATGACAAACAAGCTACTAGAAAATCTTACACATAGCTAGATAGTCGCAGTATTTACAACGCTCCCGATTATCGGTACACACAAACGGTTGCTCTAACGATAGAAGTTCGCCAATTTTAGATAATAAATGCTCTTCAAACTGCTCAGCGACCTCCGAATAGCTATTCACACCGCCTGGATAGCCTTTGATTTGAAGCAATGGTGAATATTTTGGCTCGGCCATATTATTAGTAAAAAACAGAGCTGGTGTAGTAATACAGTTTCTGTTTTTTGCCACCATTAACGAATAAAGTAACGATTGAAAGTAGGGTTTATTTCCACTAGTAGCATCTCTATCGAATATAGAATCGATACTATCACACTTATGCACTCCACCACTCTTATAATCAATTATCATATAACCACCATTAGGTTCTCTATCTAACCTATCAATCACACCAAAGAAATTAACCCCTCCAATCTGTTCTTTAACTTTACACTCTAACGAATCGATAGTTGTAGCCCCTTTAGTAATATCATAATCAATAACCCTACGTACAGCCCGAACTATTCCACGAGCAGCATAAATTGCCTCGGCACCTACCCCCACAGCATTTTCACCCAATTGTGTAGCCATTATTTTATCAACCACACTCACAATCTTTTCATCCGACACCTTAGATAAAAGAGCCTCTAATGCCTCACGTGTGGCGCCACACAGTGGTGTGTAAATCTCCTCAATAGCACTATGCAAAATTGTCCCTCTAAGCGCACCATCTAACTCCTGCTCTCGTTCTGTTTCAAGGGGTTTAATCCCCTCTATCCGTTTATAATAGAACCTCATAGGACACTCTATATAGTCGTAAAAGGATGATGGCGAAAGAGCAACTTTTTTAGCCAATAGCTGCTCGATAAACTCTTTAGCACGCCCTTGTTTAATAACAACTTGCGGCTCGGTGGCTACAAGCGAAAGGTCGAAAGTTAGACTCTTAAACTTAACCGAATGTTGCTCGTTAAAATCTAACTGATAAATATAGCGTGTAGGCTCTCCACTGCTTGTCTCCTCACTAGAGGCAACATAAGATATATCAATCTTATTTGCTCGTTGAATAAGCCTATAAAAATAGTAGGCATATATCGATTGATGATGCCCAATAGTAGGCAATCCATACCCGTCACGCAGAGTAGCTGGTATAAACGATGCTCCTATCCCCTTAACGGGAAAATTCTCCTCCTCTACCGACAAGATAAGCACATTCTCGAAATCAAGAGTACGACTCTCTAATATACCCATAACCTGCACCCCTATTAATGGTTCGCCCTCGAAAGAGATGCGCCCACTTGATAGGTGTTTACGTAACAGCGAATAGTATATTGTATCGCTAAGAGGAATATCAATAGATGCTAACTCAACAGACAACCCCTCGATAGCTTTATAACAACGATATAAGGCCTCACGTTCCTCTTTCGAGAGAGGCATACCATCAGCGGCAACCCTATTTATAACCCATAACAGATAATTGCCTATATTTACCCAACCTGTCACCTTAGTAAACAGCCTATTAAATAGATTACTAACAGCTAGTTGCTCGGGCTTATAGTATAAAATATCGCTATCTAACGAACCACGAAGATTAGCTACTTCATCTTCGCCTACTGCCGATATAACCAACGGATTAGCAAGTACTGCTTCTACATCTTTATAGTAAAACTCCTCTTGCCCTACCCTCTGAAGCGAGACCATAGCCTCGATAAGATTATAAGCAACCGTTAGGCGTAGCTGATAACCTGCTGTTACATTAATATTCTCTACAAATGGTGGAATAGAATTTAACACCGACATAAGAAGCGATTCATCGGTTAAAATTATCGCTGTTTCGGCACCTAACACCTTACCATTAGCTTGAGCACGCGAGTAACACTCCTCAAGAAAATGCCATACATACTTACACTCTAACGATTTAGAGGGTGAACGCAAGACTGTAATATTCTTCTCAGTTGAATAGTTATCTTTAGTTGTTTGATTATCTTCGCCGTAACGTTGAATATTGCGTTTCAAGAATATCCCTGCCTCGTTACTATCACTGTTTAGGTAAGATATATCACTATCCCACATAAAGAGCGCCTGCTGACCCTTTTTAAGGGCGTCTAATAGTACTCTCTCGGTTGTACTTAGGGCATTAAATCCTATTACAGCAAATTGTCGTAACGAATCGATTACCGTATCGCCAGACAAAATCCACTCAGCCACCTCACGACATATCATAGCCGAATAACCTATGCCATGCGATTTAAGAGCTGTTTTATATTCGTTATATATAGGATATAGTGTACGCCATATATTCATAAAGAAGAGTTTCTCTTTCGAATCACGTGCAGCGTTAAACGATCCCCAAAATCTAGCAACCTCCTCACGGTGCTCGGGTGTTAAATAATCAAACTGTTGCTCTATATCTCTTAAATCGCCACTATTTTCAAACACCCTCTTTGCATCAATCATATAGTTATCAATAGCCTCGAAATCATTGATTATCATATCGCCCCAATAGTAGAACGAATCAAAAGTTTCGTTTGGATGATACTTCGAATAGATACTATACAAGATAGCAATTAATCGGATGCGTTCGGCAACAACTAAACCCGAAAGTTCAGAGAATAATTCGCCTAACGATAGATACCTAGGTTGCCATATAGGGGTATCACGTAGAGTAGAGACCAGCGCCTGATTAAAAAAAAGAGACGCCCTTTTACTTGGTAAAATAATCTCTATATCAGATACACCAACACCATATTTATGGAATAAAGTACCTACACACTCCTCTACGAATGTCGCCCTCATAACTATTTATCATTTACACGTTTCTTAATTGGAAACTTAGCCCTTAACCAACGTGGGAACACAATAACCCCTATCAGTAGATATGGATAATATGTTACTAACCTCCATATAAGTGCTACTATAATAGCCATACCTGCAACAGGAAAATATTCGCCTAGATACTCCTTAAAGAAGTATTCCGAAAACCCACTACCACCTGGCGTTGGCATAATAAGCATCATTACCCACATAACAAATTGGCGAGCAAATAGAATAAAATGGTCGGTTGTAAAGAAAAAAGCCATAATTATGGCATTAGCAACCAGATAACGAGAGCTCCACGATAGGAATGTAGAACTAAGAGCCTTAACCCAGAAACCTACTCCTTTTTTGCGCAACTCTGCCGAGCTAGTAATGATATCATCACCAGTTTTAGCAGCAGCCACCCTCCAACGACGTAGTGGACGAATAGCAAATATTTTAACTATTAACCATTTAAGCCCCCTTGGACGTACAAATAAACCGTACGATATAAATATAGTGTATGCTGTTTTAAGCGCATAGCCCGTTAAGAAGAACGAAAATAGTGTACCACCAATGCCCGCTGAAACCCCCTCAATAGCAAATAATGTATCTTTCCCGATAGCGAAATATAACACTGGGAACATCAAAACAAAGTATAATTCATCTAAAAACGAGGTTAGCAGTACTAATGCCGAGGCTTCGCCCACACTCATACCCGCCTTGTGTACATATATAATAGCAAAACTAGTACCCCCAACAGCCGATGGTGTAATTGCCGAGGTAAACTCCCACAACATAATGGCACGCACAGCCTCAATCCACGTAATTTTATCTCCTGCCAAAACTTTTAGCCTTATGATATAACCTATATCACGCCCGAACATAAAAAGAA
>CAYJHM010000183.1:0-3874 GCA_964369935.1 uncultured Rikenellaceae bacterium | reverse complement strand
ATTGCACCAATACCCAAGAAAATAAGTGGTGGATATACACCCTTTAGTACACCAAAATAGAGGTAATTTAGAACTGAACCCTCTTCGTAGATACCTATCTGTAACCCCGGAGTAAATGGAATATTACCAATGATAATACCAAAACCGATTGGGATAAGTAACATAGGCTCGAAGTGGTAACGAATAGCCAAGTAGATAAATGCTAGGGCGATAAGAATCATTATAATATTACCCCACTCTACGTTGGCAAAACCTGTATAGCTCCAAAACTGAGCTAGGTTTTCCATCATAAACGAGAAAAAACCCGTTTGTTGTAATGCACCTACCATAATTATCCTATTGAAATTAGTGTGTCACCTTCAAGCACGCTTGCACCTTTAGTAACATTAATCTTTTTAACTACACCATCGCTCTCTGCCTCGATGTTGTTCTCCATCTTCATAGCCTCAAGCATCATCACCTTCTGCCCTGCCTTTACAGCATCGCCCTCTTTAACGTAGATATCAAGGATAACACCAGGAAGTGGAGCTTTAATATCCGATGCACTACCACCGCCAACAGCAGCAACAGGAGCAGATACAGCAGCAACAGGAGCAGATGTTACAGGAGTAGGGTTAAGAAGTGGCTTGTTTACCTTCTTATATGAAGCATCAACCTCAACTGAGTAATCAACACCATTAAGATTCACCTCTACTGTCTCGTTTGAGACTCTATTAACAGCAACCTCATACTCGTTACCATTAACCTTCATTTTATATGTCTTCATTAGATTAAATTAATTTTTTTTAACCACTGGGGTCTGAGTTAAACCATAAATTTTTGAGCTCCAAGGCGAATATACCTTAGCGGTACGGTTAATGGTAAGAACCATATCCTCTTGGCACTCCATCTCCTTATCATATAGATTAACAGCTGCTGCAATAACAGCTAACTGCTCGCCATTAAGTTCCGTTGCTACTTGAGTCTCTAAACACTCTTGCGTAGGTGCAGGACATTTAGCTGCCTCTTTACGACGCTCGTAATTTTGAAGAGCACGTCCAATCTCTCTAAATGTTAAGAACAGAACTAACAGCGCAGAGAAAACAACAAACATAGCTACCGCAGTAAGACCAGCACCACTATTATCTAACTCAGATAACTTATCTGCACGTGATATTTTTGGTGCTATATAGTTAGCATATCCTGGCGTTTGTGTAGACACACTCTCTAGATGTGCAGGCCTAGTTTCAATAGCACGCTCGAACTTACGCTCAGCTTTAGTGTGAACAGCTATACGTGGACGCGACAACGAACTATTGCGTTTAACCATGCGAGGGTCGATTACCACCTTATCAAGGTGATCTCCTTTACCACTTGCATCATATAGGTATAACTCTTTCGCACCAACTAGAGTATACTCTGTGGTTAGTGGCGAATCCGAGTTAGGATCAGCAAAGATAACCAGATACCCTTGAGGAGGAATAGTTGCTCCTTGAGTACCACGAGGGATAATAGTTCTAAACTCTTTACCTCTCTCATCTTTCATCACAATTTGGCATCCACCCAAATCAACTGTCGAGTAGCCCGAATTTCGGAACTCTATCCAGCCGCGCTTTTGCCCCTCTTCGTTCTCTAGACCATCGGTGTTATGAATAACAATTTCATTAAACCTTAAATCCTTAACCCCCTGTGCAAAGAGTGAGTTGAAGGCAAATAAGGCCACCACTAGCGTGAGAACTCTTAATATATTATCTCTTTTCATTAATAACATTTTTTACTTATAGTGGAATATTACAATGTTTCTTAGCTGGATTAGTCAGACGCTTATTTTGTAGCGACTGAAGAGCACGTATAATACGGAAACGAGTATTTTGCGGCTCAATCACATCATCAATATAACCATATTTAGCTGCGTTATAAGGATTAGCAAATGCCTCTGTGTACTCACGCTCTTTTTCAGCGATAAACTGAGCCTTTTCTGCTGCATCAGTGATAGCAGCTATCTCTCTAGCATAAAGTACGCCGATAGCACCCTGAGCCCCCATTACAGCAATCTCGCCAGTAGGCCATGAGTAGTTAATATCACCACGAAGGTGCTTAGAGCTCATCACACAGTATGCTCCACCGTACGATTTACGAAGAATAACTGTAACTTTTGGAACAGTAGCCTCGCCATAAGCAAAAAGTAACTTAGCACCGTGAACAATAATTCCACCATACTCTTGCGCTGTTCCTGGAAGGAAACCTGGAACATCAACAAGTGTAACTAGAGGGATATTGAAAGCATCGCAGAAACGAACAAAACGAGCACTCTTGCGTGAAGCATTAATATCTAGTACTCCAGCAAGATACTTAGGCTGATTAGCAATAATACCAACTGATTGACCATTAAAACGAGCAAAACAAGTTATGATATTAGGCGCAAAAGACTTTTGCGACTCTAAGAAATCACCTCCATCAACAATAGAGCGGATAATATCTAATACATCATAAGGCTTATTTGGGTTCTCTGGAATAATTTCGTTAAGAACATCATCTGTCCTATCGATAGGATCAGCAGTAGCAACCAATGGAGCCTCCTCCATATTATTTTGAGGCATAAAGCTTAATAGCTTCTTAATCATCTCGATACCCTCTTCCTCTGTCTCTGAAACAAAGTGAGCAACACCCGACTTAGATGCGTGAACCATAGCGCCACCTAATTGATCTTGTGTTACATTCTCGCCAGTAACTGTTTTAACAACACCAGGACCAGTAAGGAACATGTAACTGTTGTGCTTACTCATAAGGATGAAGTCAGTTAATGCAGGCGAATATACTGCACCACCAGCACAAGGGCCAAAGATTGCTGAAATTTGAGGTATCACACCCGAAGCTAAGATATTACGCTGGAAAATTTCTGTATATCCTGATAGCGCATTAATACCCTCTTGAATACGAGCACCACCTGAATCGTTGATTCCGATACATGGAGCACCGTTCTTCATTGCCATATCCATAACCTTACAGATTTTAGCTGCAAGAGTCTCTGATAGCGAACCACCGAATACAGTAAAATCTTGTGCATAAACATAAACAAGTCTTCCTGCAATAGTACCATATCCTGTTACGATACCATCACCATAAAAACTTGTTTTTTCAATACCAAAATTGGTACAACGGTGCTTTACAAACATATCAAACTCCTCGAAACTACCCTCATCAAGTAGCATAGAGATTCTCTCACGTGCTGTAAGTTTACCTTTGTCGTGCTGAGACTGGATTTTCTTCTCTCCTCCTCCTAACTTAGCCTCTTGTCTCAAATTATGAAGCTGTTGGATTTTATTAACCGTTTCGCTCATCGTACTATTATATTATTTATTATTACAATCTTCACATAACTCTGTTAGAACGCCGAAAGTGCTCTTTGGGTGCAGGAATGCTATACTTAACCCCTCAGCTCCACCGCGTGGCGCTTTATCGATTAGAGCAATACCTTCCTCTTCGCATCTTGCTAATTCACTTGTAAGACAATCTGTTGCAAAGGCAATATGCTGCACACCCTCACCACGTTTCTCAATGTACTTAGCAATAGGACCATCCTCAGCAGTACTCTCTAGTAACTCAATCTTAACATCGCCAATTTTAAGGAACGCTGTTCTTACTTTTTGCTCTGCCACCTCTTCAATGTTGTAGCATTTAACTCCTAACAATTTCTCCCATAATGGAATTGCAACCTCTAGGCTTTTAACTGCAATACCAATGTGCTCAATGTGTGTAACGCTCATCGTTATTCTATTTAAATTAAAAAAATAATATTGTATATATTTAGGCCTCTCCGATTCGAGTACCTAAAACGCTACAAAGGTACTTTATTAATTTTAATAATCAATCAAAAAAAACTCTTTTTTTAATT
>CAYJHM010000182.1:0-3929 GCA_964369935.1 uncultured Rikenellaceae bacterium | reverse complement strand
TCTTGAACTAGAGTTTTGCGAATTAGCCTCCCTACTTAATAGGTTTTACTAACCCTTTGGCATCGTAGAGTTTTACCCTTACGCTACCTACTTTTATAGGTGTCTCTACATAAAGGGGAATTTTGTTTATATCATCGGATAACCATAGAACAAACTCGTCGCCATCATTAAACGATTCGCCCGAGTCGCTAGCTAGTTGGCACTTGAACTTTAATGCTGCTTGTTTGCCATATCGTTCGATACGAATCTCTTCACGGCCAACAAACGAGTATTGAACACGTCTAATACGATTAGCAAAAACTAACTCTAGAGTGTCGGTAAAGCTATTTTCCAGCTTTTTATCGGGTATATTACGAAGAATGTAAAACATTGATACAGCATCTAAGGTCTCATTTGTTAGCTCGATAGTCCTGCGTTTAGGAGCATCCCACACAGGTCTATTTTCGTAGGTGCTGACCTTCATACTATCCCAATGATAGACGTAGTTGCTGTTTAGTGTATACGAGCCCTCTTTAATATTGCTCTCAAAATAGAGAGGGCGTAGAGAGTCTCGCTCTATCCATACCGAATACTCATCACGCAAATCGAAGAACCACTTATATACGGGCATTATTTGAGCTAATGCGTTAATCTTATAACATGGTTCTTTCTTGTAAGTTGCATCTTCTACAGTAAAATCAATAGTTGCAACATCAACATTAAGAAAACCAACTTTATACTCGACAAGGAATTTTAACTTCTCACCCGCCTTGTATGCCTTTGGTTGGCCAAATGCACTAAACCCTAAAACTACTATCCCCAATATTAAGATACTCCTTACTAATCGTCTCATAACTCTATCTTGTCCAATTATATAACTGCTCTATCTCTTGGCTCCATAACTCTTCGTTAGGAGTCTCTAATATAAGAGGTATATCATCAAAGCGGCTATCTTGTGCTATATATTCAAAAACTGTAATACCCAATTCTCCTGCACCAATTGAGGAGTGCCTATCAACTCTACTATTTAGAGGTTTCATCGCATCGTTAAGGTGCATACCTTTAAGGTATTTAAAACCTACAATATCATCGAAAAGTTTAAAGGTCTCATTAGCACTCTCACTTGTGCGTAGGTCGTAACCCGCTGCAAAAGTGTGGCAAGTATCTAAACAGACCCCTACACGACTCTTATCGTCTACATTCTCTATGATAGAGCGTAAATGTTCGAAACGATACCCTAAATTACTACCTTGCCCTGCTGTATTCTCGATAACAGCAGTAACACCGCTAGTGCGCTCTAGTGCTATATTGATAGATTCGGCAACTCGCAGTAACGAATCGTCTTCACTAATCTCTTTTAGATGACTGCCAGGGTGAAAATTGAGCTTATCTAAACCTAACTGTTGGCATCTTGCCATCTCTTCAATAAATGCACCGCGCGACTTAGTAAGCCCCTCTTCGGCAGGATGTCCAAGATTGATTAGGTAACTATCATGCGGAAGTATCATCGTAGGTAATATTCCACTAGCTGATAGGTTTGATTTAAAATTCTCTATATCTGCCTCGGTTAATGGTTTGCCTATCCATTGTCGTTGATTTTTAGTGAACATAGCAAAAGCCTTTGCCCCAATAGCAGAAGCATTGAGAGGGGCATTCTCTACCCCTCCCGATATACTTACATGTGCTCCAAAATACTTCATTCTTATCCTCTATTAAAAGAAGTAAGTAAGAGATAATCTGAAATGCTTGTTATTTGACTCTAGATTAAGAGTTTCAGTGATATTATCTTTTAGATATTCAACCGAGATTTCGCTACTTGAGAATGAACCATTATAGCTAAAGTCAAGAGCTAAATTCTTACCTAAGTCCATACCAATACCAGCAGTGTAACCTAAAGCACGATTCTCCCATGCATCTTCGAAAGATTCAGCAGTACCCTCAAGATCTTTAATATCTGTCTTGATGTTATCGCCAAGGTTAATCATAAAACGAGGTCCTGCATAGATACGTAGGAATAAGAACTTAAATCCTGCAACGATTGGAATATCTAATCTATTTTCAACCGACTCGTACGTTTCGTTCTCTAAACTAAACTCTTGCGAGTTGTGCACATACAAAGCATCACCTTGTACATATAAACCTAATAACGAGATACGAGCTGTAAGACCAATGTGGTAGCCAGTATTCGACTTAACACTCTCAGAGAATGATGAAGCTGTGATACCAGTGATACCTTCAGAAAGGCTTAGGCTACTGCTATTTAGGTTAAGACCACCTTTTACACCCAGCTTAATAGGCTGAGCTGTTGCTACTAACGTTGTTGTTAGCAGTACTGTTAATAGTAACAGAAACTTTTTCATAATAATTAGTTTTTTTTAAGTTAAACAAATTCCCCTATAGTAGTGGTGACAATAGACGTGCCAGCCCCTCATATAGGTGAGTTATTTTTGGGTTTTTACTCCATTTATCTCTTTCAATCAGTTCAGAAGAGGCTAAATCCTCTTTAAACTGTTCCTCTAACTCTTTAGTAACACCTTTATCGTATATGATAGCTGTTACTTCGAAATTCTCTTCAAAACTGCGAACATCCATATTTACTGTCCCAACCGAGCAAAAGACCGAATCAATCATAATTGTTTTCGAGTGATTAAACCCACCAGTATATTGGTGTACTTTAATCCCAGCGTCCAATAACTCGGTAACATACGAGCGAGTAGCCCAATGTGTCAGTTTTGTGTCTGCCCTCTGCGGAATCAATATCTTAACATCAACTCCACTCATCGATGCCACCTTTAATGCGGTAATAATCGCATTGGTGGGAATAAAATATGGCGTTGATATATATATATGGTCTTTAGCCCGTGTGATAGCTAAAAAGTAAGCCTGCATAATAGATGCCCAGTCCGAATCGGGACCCGACGATGCTATTTGAACAGCTGAAGAGCCATCAAACTCGCTATGCGACACATAATATATATCATCTACCGTCTCTTTAGAACAAAACGACCAATCAGCCGCAAAAATTGCCTCAAGCGATAAAACTGCACTACCCTCAATCTTTAAATGGGTGTCTCGCCAGCGGAAAATGTTCTTTGTTCCGTTAATATATCTGTCGGCAATATTAATACCCCCAGTGAATCCTACCACACCATCAATAACAATTATTTTACGGTGGTTACGGTGGTTAATACGCCTTGTAAACATAGGAAATACAACGGGCATAAAGCTCACACTATCAATGCCTAATCTCCTTAATTTACGTATGTATGAACGTTTAAGCCCCCAGCTCCCTACATCATCATAAATTAGCTTAACCTCAACGCCAGCGGCAGCCCTCTCGGCTAATGCCTCTACTATCTTATCTAACATATCGCTCTGCTCGACAATATAGTATTCGATATGAATAAATTTTTGCGCTGCTGATATCTCTTTTACAATCTCATCGAGGGTGTTTGCCGCATCTTTGAGTATCTTAATCGAGTTATCGAGCGTGATAGGCGATAGGTTATTGTTAAGTAACAACCTTATAGTGTTAATATTACTTATGACATCAGGAAAGATATCAAAATGTAGATTATTAACCTCCATAAGCTGCTTACTTGCAACCCTATTTAGCCTAGCCTTCATCGAAGCCTCTTTGTCTGTTAGTTTCCTTCTGCGGCGTAGGTTTTGACCAAACACCACAAACAAAACAAACCCCAGAATAGGAAGCAACAACAATATCGCTATCCAAGAGAGACTCTTAACAGGATCTCGCTTGTCTACTATAACTGCAATAATGGTTATAAGCATAACCATAGCATAAACAAATATAACACATGATAGAACTATCTCCATACGCAATGCTTTAATTGTCCCCCGCCTGATTATAGTAGTGCTTATTTTATGCCAAACAAGGTATAACCATACTTATCAGTTGCAAATATATAAAAAAAAATCCAAAATGGGGC
>CAYJHM010000181.1:261-4006 GCA_964369935.1 uncultured Rikenellaceae bacterium | reverse complement strand
ACTCTCTAACATCAACTCTTTAATTTTAGTTATCTCCATCGATACATACCCTTCTGTCGGGAACTTCTTATGTTCGATTGATTCATCTGCAGTGATTGTTATATCCAATATCTTACGCTTCTCGCCACGATTGACACCTTCAACTACCCCACTCACAGGAGCAGTAAAAATCAACTCTGGACGCCCTTTAGCGAAGAAAAGTGCATCACCTGCCTTAACCCTATCACCCGCCTTAACTAACATCTTGGGTATTACCCCTACAAAATCAGATGGTGTAATACCATATACACCACACGTAACCTCAGATGCCAGCTGACTCGCCGACTCACCAATTAGGGGAATATCTAGCCCCTTGGTTAGTTTCACTGTTTTGGCCATATATAATCTATTTGAATAATTGAAATTTCTTTTTTTCAGCGACAAAGATAACTATTTTTTTTAATATGTTATCTTTTTCACAATAATTTTTTCATATAAGTAGAACCCCCTACTCATTTACCAGCAAAAATACTACAAATTTTGTTTTTATTACAAAAAATATTACCTTTGTGTCTTAATTAAAAAAATAGAGATGAAAGGTACATTATCAAACTATCTATCGCTTGTAAAGTTTTCACACACAATATTTGCTTTACCCTTCGCAATGGTTGGGTTATTTAGTGCAGTCACAATTTATCAAGGTCAATTAACTGTAAAAATTATTTTACTAATTTTAGCTGCAATGGTTTTGGCTCGTAACACAGCAATGGCTTTTAACAGATTTATCGACAGAGATATTGACGCTAAAAATCCACGTACCTCAATGCGCGAGATACCTAGCGGACAAATAAGTAATCGTTCGGCAATACTATTTATCAATATTAACGCTATACTATTTGTTGCTGTTTGCTATTTTATTAACTCGCTAGCATTTTATCTATCTCCTGTTGCTTTAATAGTAATTATTGGCTATTCGCTATTTAAACGTTTTTCGTGGTTATGCCATATTATTTTAGGGCTTGCATTATCAATCGCACCAGTTGGAGCTACAATAGCCGTATTGGGGCACATAACTCCATTTTCGCTATACTTAGCAGGCATAGTAATTTGTTGGGTGTCGGGATTCGATATACTGTACGCTCTTCAAGATAGAGATTTTGATAAGAGTAACTCGTTAAAATCTATCCCTACATTTTTAGGAATAAAAGGAGCATTAATAGCAAGTGCTCTTCTCCATTTATTATCTATTTTAGGGGTAATCTACATAGGTTATAAATTCGATTTAAACACACTATATTATATAAGTGCAGCAATATTCTCTTTAATACTGATTATCGAGCATATAATAGTAACCCCAAAAAATATTACACGGGTTAATTTAGCTTTCGCAACAATGAACGGTACAGCTAGCCTAATATACGGCACCACAACAATAATATCGTTTATTATATAGATTATTCGTAAACCTTAACGTACAGTGGTACGCTTGGCGGTACTTGCATGTTTAGACGCGGGGTCAGTAAGTTCGGGGATTGCCCCACCTGCTACTGCCCAAAAATATAGGCTTGCAACCGTTGCATAGGGCGTAAACTTACGATGATACTTAGCAAAGAGCTCTTTGGTAATTTTACGATGGCGGAAAATCATACGCATACCCCTAAGAATTGCCAAATCACCATAACTCATTATATTAGGACGCTGCATAGAAAATGTCATTATCATTTCGGCAGTCCATACACCTATACCATTAAGTTTTGATAACTCTTTACACACCTGTTCATCACTCATATCATTAAGCAGGTTTATATTAAACTCTCCACTACACGCTTTTACTGCCACGTTCTGCATATACTCAACCTTACGAAAACTTAACCCGTAACTTTGTAGATGCTCTGCTGTACAATCACAAATAGTTTGTGGAGTAATTTCACCTAATCCATCAACCATCCGCTGCCATATTGTAGCGTGCGCTTTAGTTGATATCTGCTGCCCCACAATTGAGTTAATGAGCGAGCCGAAAAGATCAGAATTAACCTCTCGGTTTATATGCCCTACCTTTTGAATAACTTCTGCTAAACGTTTATCTTTTTTGCTTAGGTACTCGGTTTCAATCTCCGAATAATTAAAATATTGTTTCATTATTCTCCCTTAATTAGTCGCCCCTAAAAAAGGTTCAACAATTTATTAATCAGTATTTTAGTTAAACATATAGCTTTAAATATCTACCGCCTTTTTAAGGGGCGACTAATTAACCTATTCGAATCCTGTGGAGCCTGCTCTCGATTTGTCATCGAATAATCACGCACCACCTTAGCAACCTTAATATTGTACTTTTCAAAAAGTGTATCGTGTCCTCGTTTTTGCCCCTCACGGTGCTTCGTATTATTACGCCACTTCTCAAGAGCCTCCTCGCTCTCCCACACATTTACACTTAAAAGTTTACCCTCCTCTGAAAGGCTCTCATACCTTTCTCCCGAAATAAATCCCTCGGCACCGCTTAGCTCTTCACGCAGTTGAGCTGCTATTTTCAAATACTCCTCTTTACCCTCTTTTGTGGGTTTAACTTCAAAAATTACTACTATCACTTTTTTACTGTTTTTGTTTTACACCCGATATTTCCCAACCTAAAATAGCTGTTTTACGCTCGCTACGCCAATGATATTGCCCCACAACCCCTTCACGACGTATAACACGATGACAAGGTATTATTAACCCAATTGGGTTTTTAGCAACAGCCGAAGCAACAGCCCTTACGGCATTATCCATTTCAACTAATTGAGCCACCTCGGAATAGCTTGCAATGCTCCCTGAGGGTATGGTGAGTAGTGCTCGCCACACTTTTATCTGAAATGAGGTTCCTTTAAGCAACAGATTTATCTCTCCTTTATTATTTTCAAAAAGTTGTTCACCAACCACGCTTACTGCTTCATTCGATAAAATAAATGTAGCATCTTCCCACTTCTGCTTTACACTATTTAAAACCTCCTCAAAATCATTATCTACAAATTCGAACGAGCATACACCACGTTTTGTTGTAGCAATAAACGCCTCGCCGAATGGTGTATCTATCGTACCATAATTAATTACTAAATCACGCCCTAGCTTTTTGTACTCACCTGGAGTCATAGCCTCGATTTTAACCATTAAATCATAGGCTCGCGACTGTGCCGATAAGCCAACGTTCTGACTTGCATCAATCAGGTTGCGTGTTTTAACAATCTCCTCTTTAAGAGCCTCCACTGTAAGATACTCAACAAATTGTTTTGGTGTAACCCCTGCCCATTGAGTAAAAGTTCGCTGAAAATGAAATTTACTCATACCTACATACGATGCTACTTCATCTAAAGATGGTTGCTCTTTGTAGTTCTGCACAAGATATGTAATAGCCTTTTCTATCCTATTATAATTTATTATATCATCCATAATTCAAATTTTTCGCAAAGTTAGTCACAATTTATAATAATTGCAACCCAAAAATTGCTACGTATATGAGTATTGGATGAGAAACAGTTATATTATTTTATTACAACTCGGTTTTCACTCTTCTATTAATTAAATCTTTTTGCGCCACAAACCAAGGTATCAATTTTTTACACAATGGAATAGTAGCCATACTTAGAGCTAATACTATAATAAATAGAAGAAAATTATTTGTAGGAGCCATTACCCTAAATACAAATATTCGGAAAATAAAATGTGCTAATAATAAAATACAAATATTACAAAAGATACTTTTAAACCTGGGTTTTGGATAAACCAACTGCAA
>CAYJHM010000181.1:0-251 GCA_964369935.1 uncultured Rikenellaceae bacterium | reverse complement strand
TAATTAAAAATTCTGATTAAAACATTTTTTAAGTCTAAATTGATAATTATTTTTCGACTAAAAAAACATAAAAAAAAACAGAAAGATTGGCAAAAAAATCAGCATATATTCAATTACTGTTCAAATAGTTAAATTAAATATATTTAGCTATCTACGTGATTGTTAAACAATTCACATTGCTTAAAAAAGGAAACTTAATAAAAATTTAATGTACATTTTTCTTCAACTTTCTTGCAGAATTGAAATAAATT
>CAYJHM010000180.1:0-4207 GCA_964369935.1 uncultured Rikenellaceae bacterium | reverse complement strand
CAACAGATTAGTAGTTAGAAATGATTTCTATGAAGATACAAGAGTGTATAAGAGTACGTTTACAAACTACAATCCTCCTTTGACCGTTTCAGAGACTGATGAAGATTTTTCTACTGTGTATATTATTGATAGAAAGATTACAAATAACTATGAGTACGACCACGAGGGAAGGGTAATAGTAAATAGATCGTTCGAGAACATATATAACGACCCAGAAGATCTTGATGATACGGATGATTTTATCTATAAGTATGATATTGCTTATAATGGACATAGTATTATTTCGATGTTTAAAAACGAACTGTTAGCAGGCGAAAATTTCCAAGAGATAAACCATTATGTTTACTCGTATAACGACAGTAAAGTAACATCGATTAAAGGTGATGGGCTAAACGTTGAGTATGGATATGCAGGGAACAGTATCTCTTCGATGAACCGCAATGGCGAGAGCTATAAGTATCAGTTCGACGGTGCTGGCTATGTTACACGCATTGAGGAGCCAAACGGCGATGTTATGCAGATTGATTACGAACCAGGTCACGGAAATGTAGGGACGTTATCATATTTCTTCGACAGATATACATATATACCATATGTTAAGTAGTGTAGAGGAGAAAAATGTTACATAATATAATCATAGTAACATTTTAGTATTTAATAGCAAAGAGGGTGATACAAAAGCTTGCTTTTGTATCACCCTCTTTGCTATGGGAGATTCCCTAAATGTGAATAATCTGATTTGTAACGTGTTAAAATAACTAAAAGCTAATATTTACCCCCATTTCTGAGAATATCCTCAAAAATGGGGGTAGTATTTTGTTTTGAACACAGCCCAAAGCCTTCTTGAACTAGAGTTTTGCGAATTACCCGCTATGTAGTGTTGTTACGAGGGGAACCACCGCCTTGTATTATTAGCTATTTTTACTAGCATAAGCATAATAGGTACCTCGACTAATACCCCAACAACGGTTGCTAGTGCTGCACCCGACTGTAAACCAAACAAGGAAATTGCTACTGCAACTGCCAATTCAAAGAAGTTACTTGCTCCAATCATTCCTGCTGGTGCTGCTACGTTGTGTGGTAATTTCGACCACTTAGACCAGAGATACGCCACAAAAAATATTAGTACTGTTTGTATGATTAGTGGCACAGCAATCAGTGCTATATGAAGTGGATTTGCAAGTATCTTATCCCCTTGGAATGAGAATAAAATTATTAGCGTTAGGAGCAGTCCAACTATTGTAGTGTTACTAAATTTATTAACAAAAACATTGTTGAAGTAAGCAATACCTTTTCTTTCTACCACATTAATACGTGTCAATATACCCGCTAAGAGAGGAATCACAACAAATAGTACAACCGAAAGAATAAGTGTACTCCAAGGAATAGCAACTCCTGTAACCCCTAGCAATAGAGCTACAATAGGGGTGAAAGCAACTAAAATAATTAAATCGTTTACAGCTACCTGCACCAAAGTGTATGCGGCATTGCCTTTCGTTAAATGGCTCCACACAAATACCATCGCCGTACAAGGAGCTGCACCAAGCAGTACAGCACCAGCTAGATACTCGTTTGCCAAGTCGAGAGGAATCCATGCCTTAAAAACTACGTGGAAGAAGAACCACGCAATGCCGAACATGGTAAATGGCTTAATCAGCCAGTTTGTAATACAGGTAATTAAAACACCCTTTGGGCGCTTACCTACATTTTTGATACTCTTAAAATCAACCTTCAGCATCATTGGGTATATCATCATCCAGATAAGAATAGCTACTGGTATTGATACCGAAGCGTACTCGAATTGCCCTAAAAATTGTGGTATAGCAGGAATATAATATCCCACTCCAATACCTACAATAATACATAACGCCACCCAAATGGTGAGATAGCGTTCAAAAAAACCGATTCCTTTACTTTCACTCATAACTCTATTTTTTAGTACTTTGCACCTCCTCAATAATAACTAAGGGGTAACGATATTGTTCGTGTATTTACTAACTGTTCGCAAATATACGAACACTTTTTTATAATACCAAATTTTTTGACATCATTAATGATTAAATTTTACTAAGCAGATAATTTTTTGTTATATTGTTGCAGTTGTAATATAAAAATAATAACTATATTTGCGAAAGAAAAGATGTAAAGGTTGTATATGAATAGAAATATTGGTACTCGTAGTTTTGATGATGGGCTTGAATTGATGAGGCAGTTCAATGATAAATGTGCACATGCATTTGCACGTGTATATTCGCTATGCTACGATGCCACTTTTATCTTTGCAGCCCGTCTATATAAGAATACAGAAGTAGATCCTAGCGATGTTATTCACGATATTTTTATATCAATTTGGAGTTCTAAAAAACTTAAATTCAATGATATTGTAGAGATTAAGTGTTATATGTATGTAAGTATACGCAATAAGTTTAAGACCTATATCTCGCACCAAAAATATATTGATAGCTACAAAAAGAAAATCATAGATGATGATGAATATTTTGATGTTCAGATTGTGGATAGCGAATTCGATTCATTGATTAGTGAGATTTATAGTATACTACCAAAAGATTATGCAGATATTATTCGGCTATATGCAGATGGGTGGGATATCAAGTCGATATCTGAAAAGCTGAAAATTTCGGAGCGGACAGTGTTTAATAGAAGAGACAAAGCGGTGGAAACTTTAAAAGTTAAGCTAAAATCGAAAAATAATTACATAATTAATATATTAATGACACTAAACTAAGTTATTTAGTATTAGACATTTGGAAAAAGTAATAAAATTTATTTTAAAATTTTATTACTTTTTTTTATTTGCGTTGCAGTTTTAGACCGAGTTATTAGTTATAATAGAAAATAGCGAAATTATGAGTAATAAAGATAGTATAAATAGAGTAAAAAGAGATATCCTAACAGCTAAAGAGTTGGCCGATATTGTGCAGAGTGTAGATAAGAATCTAAAATTAGAAGATTATCCTAACCTTAAAAGTTTTGTGGAGAGTAATAAACATAGTTATCACTACTTATCAAATATCTCTTCAAAAGAGGAGTTCGAGTTAAGGCACAACAAGCAGAGGGATGTTGAGCGTATCTATGTAGCGATTAGAAGAAAAGAGAGGCTTAATAAAAGATTTAAAATAGCCTCTATTGCAGGTTCGGTAGCAGCGGCAATGATTGCAGTAACACTATTAATTTATTATCCATTAAAGAGCAGAGATGAGGTAGTTTATAATATCGAACCAGCTCCTATAGTTGCTTCAAATATTGTTAAACCTACAATTGTTACGGGGAGTGGTGAGGCGGTTTCACTTGATAGTGAGATAACCGAACAAAAAGGAGGCTTCACGGTGTCTAATGAGGGGGTTATCGCATATAACACCAACAAGCAAAAAAAAGTAGAGTATAACGAGTTGATTATTCCAACACAACAAAGCTATACCTTAGTTTTATCAGATGGTTCGGAAGTGATTGTTAATGGTGGAAGTAAATTACGATATCCAGTTAGTTTTAGTGGCGATACTAGAGATGTAACTTTAACAGGAGAGGCATACTTTAGAGTAAAGAAGTCGGATGTACCATTTGTTGTTAATAGTATGGGTAATTTGATTAAAGTGTATGGAACGGAGTTTAATATTAACAATAAGAGTAGCGTAACCGAGACAGTTTTAGTGTCGGGAAGCGTGGGTGTTAAGAGTTCAACAAGTGTTGAGCAACTATTAAAACCTAATCAGATGGCAAAAATTGGGGTAGATGGAGAACTTAATATCGAAGAGGTGAATATTAAAAACTATGTATCTTGGATAGATAATCGGTTCTCTTTTGATGAAGAGAGTTTAGATAGAATATTAACATCAATATCAGAGTGGTATGGGGTTGAGTTTTATAGTGAGAAAAATTTTGCGGATATAAATATGTCAATTTTTATTAGTAGAGATAAATCTATTGATGCAATATTAGATGCTATATCAATTATAGGTGAGGTTAAATTTATTAGGACGGAAGGAGGTAACTATCGAATGGAGTAAAAGTGAGGTGTGATAAGTAATACCATAATCAAGAAAATAAATATATTTAATAACTTAAAGAATGTAAAATGAAAAAATGCTATTATTTTGTAATTATGATTTTGCTTTCAACTTTTGTTTCTAATTTAAGTTATGCCACTAGCGAAACAATGGCATATTATAATAGAATCTTAGTTGATAGT
>CAYJHM010000179.1:0-4207 GCA_964369935.1 uncultured Rikenellaceae bacterium | reverse complement strand
TGAAAATGAGCTACAATAAAGAAAGTATGACTGTTTCTTATCCAAAACTCAGGTTAATAGGCATTTGGATTATTAGCAGAATCAAGAATTGATTTACTGTACACAGGGAAACGGTAACAGTTATCATTATAGAAGTGGTTACACAGCTGCTCTGACCACGGACCATAGCTCATACCGCTCGAGTGAGAGTATCCCATACAATGGCCTATCTCATGGAAAATCGTCTCGGCTGGGTGCAGGGCATCATAGTGGTTGAAGTATGAACTTTGACTTACACCTAAGGTTGAACCTCCACCTAAGCCTACAACGCCATTACCTGTATAAATTAGGCCTAAATTAAAGTGATCCAGCGACTCCATATGTGGTACAACAGTTGATAAATCAACTGGATTAATACCATCATTTCCAAGAATCACACCTTGATATGTTGCTAACTCCTCTGCAAAATCAGGCAGAGCAATCATATAAGCAGCATTAAGTAGCATAGCAATCCCCTCTCTAGCGTGAACAGGCCTAAGACCCATCCAATTACCCGCAGGCGCTCCATTTGGCACATCAGGATCTCCGCCATAGCTAGCAAATGTAACCTTCCAGTCGGCCCTTATTTGTTGAACTTTCTTCCAAAACTCGCAACCACTCTCAATAGTTATCTCTCCATGAATATACTCGCCTAGCTGTTCGGCATTTAGTGACAGATATTTACCCGATGTTCCTCGCATCTCCAAACGTTCGCCCTCTTTTAGGTCGAATGTGTATTCTAAATCGGCAAAGGCTGGTATCGAATCAAGATAGGCAATAGGAATTTTTTCATCACCTTCGTAGCGTTGTGCCCATAGGGTTACATCACTCATCCCAACAGGAGAATAGAGACGTGCCGTTATACTGTTCTCCGACTCAATAGCACCAATCTGCAATGGTTTATTTATATAAAAAACTCTCTCTTCTTTATTATAATAGATGCTCTTTGGCTCATCATCTTGAAGAATTTTAGGTAGATTATCACCCTCAGCCTCGATATCACCATAGGTAACCCAACGAGTACCTACATTGTAATCAGGATGCTTCGAGAGATTCATCTGAACACGGTTCATATAATTACTTACAACCTCGGCAGTGAACGAATGAACCATACGCCCCTCAATACGGTCGTGCGAGGTTGTCTTTACTTCAATGTCAAAAGTAATCTGTTTATTTGCACTAGCAGGTAAAAAGTATAGGGTTTGTGTTTGCAAAACAGAGATTGGTTGTAATGATAGCAACTTATCTTCGGAAAATTGACCATCAACACTAAAGCTACTACTTAAATTATGTTCAGCCGTTGGAGCTAACTGAAAACTATTTATACTTCGGCTTAGGTATGGAGATATAACACCCTTATCTATACTAACAGCCGACACTAGATAGCTAAGTGCAACATCTATCGACTTTGATGTATCATCATTAATATAAAATTGGCTATATCCATAAAGCAGGTTACTACTTTTTAGTGCTGTAAGTTGCTCGCCCTCGAACGAGAACCACTTATCGCCCTTATCATCTATTTCACTGTTGATAACTAAACCTGCCTCAACCATACTCTTATCATAAGCCAGCACATAAAGCGTGTAACTACCTATTTTAAGTGGCTCGAGCACAATTTGAGACAACTCGCCTCGATACTCTGATTTAATATCTTGAATCACATATCCGCTTGCATTACACAGAAGATATGCTATATCTATGTTGTCTCCAACACCCGACTTAGTATTGTTTCTTATCTCACTTTTGGTGTACGAGAGATTAAAAACGATACCATCCATCTGCCCATTGCCTTCAATATCACCCTCTAAGGAGGTACATCCTACTAAGGCGAATATCGTAGCAATAGCATATAAATATACTCTTCTCATAATTATTCTGTTATAGTGTAAGCCGCAATATCTTTAATAGCCCTAATAACCTTTGTTGATGCGCTACTATATCCCGAAACTTTCAGCTGACAACTAGCCTCGCTATGTATAACCGTAAAGTGACGATTGTTACCTGGATTATATAATGCCATAGCAAACGAACCAGGATTATATGTAACAGCATCTGTTTGATTACCCATAGCAACTAACACTAGGCTAGTTTCTGGATTATTATCTTGAGCAACCTTCACAAGATATAGAGGATAATTTACTACACCATTCATGGTAACGGTTCGTGTTGATCGAGATAACTGCATACGCTGACCCGAGCTTGTATTGTATCGGTCAATAACATCGTAAGGCTTAGTTAAATTCAGTGTTGCACTCTCATGTAGAATAGTACCTATCTCTTGTTGAGTTGGAATAGAGAATCCCGCAGGTGTCATATAGTTTGCAGCAACACTATACATCTCGGCAGCAGACACATCCTCGTACTCACGAAATAGAAGTGTTCCGCTTGGATTAGCCTCTATTGTTAAAGGCGTGGTGGTTATACCCTTATAGTTCCCTCCTGCATACTTAGCAAACTCCTCTGCCGTGGCACTCTTTAGGTAGGTGTATATATCTGGCTTATCCATATCGAAACCTATCTGGTCATCGTAGCTATTAGATTTTCCTGTTAGATTATACTTCATCCAATACCTACCAGAGATAAGTACAACAGGGAGCGATTTTCGGTATCTCTCGAATGTGAATGTCTCGGAGTAACCATCGCTATAAGTAACAGTAATATTTGTTCCCTGTTTCTGGCCTGTAGCCTCGGTATCATTTGGTTTAAATCCCCCTTCAAGAGCTATATAGTCTATTGCTGTTCCTCCTGCCACATAGATGGTATCTACCCTTACCCAATTAAATTGATTATCGGTTGATTTTGATACTATAGACGCTATTGAATGCGTTGAAGATAGGGTTGCCAAACGACCATCCTTATAGTCTGGATATCTTATGTTAGTAGCTTCTGAAACAGCATCCGAAACACCTTCAATTCGAGTACGGTAAGGCTCTCTCACTACTGTAACATATTGATCAGAGTAGAGTTCCTCGCCTGCCGCCTTGACAAAAAGTTTAGAGTGAGTTAGCTGCTTTGTAATATTAACAGCATCAAAGGTTAATGTAAAACTGTTTGCCACATCACCCGACGAACTTGGCGTAATGGGTTTAACGCTAAATTCGCCCTCATAACCCGATAGCTCTAAGTCGCTATTTGCCTCTAGAGTTAAGGTAATATCTCCTTTGAAGTATGGTTTTACATATATTGTATCAAGAGTTGCGCTTAATAGTGTTCCTTCGGGGAAAGTAGAGTTTGTTTTATCTACAATTGCAAGCACTTCTGATGGTTCGGCATCAACATCGTTTTCAACGCCCCATCCCTCAATTTTAAGGTCACTTGTTAGATTAGCCCCCTCGCTATTTATATTAATAACGTATCTCTGATCACGCTTGATAGATTGTGGCAAATCCACCTCAAGAATATATCTATACCCCCCGAAGGTGGCATTGATGGTAGCACTCACATCGGCCTCACTCTGTTCGTAAATATAGATTAAATCACTATACTTACCCTCAACAAAAGTTCCAAAATTTGTCACCTCAACCATCGAAACTTCTCCACCTGCTATCATAGGACTACCAGCCATTAAGTAAGATTTAGTAGCTAAACCAGTGATTGTCATCGACTCGAGCTCAACATCAAGATTACTTGCAATAGCCACATCAACAACAGCAACTCCATTTACTAAAGGTAATGTTGCATAAGCACCCTTGATGTCGCTACCCTCGCACATCATCTGATAGAATGGCTTAACCCCTTCAGCACTATCGCCAATTGTTAGTTTCTTTAAATCGGATAAGCTGCTACTTACATCATTAGGTAATAGCGCCTCATCGCCTGCCAACACAACAACACTCTCAACTGTTTCTGGATCAATCTCTAATTCATATAACCCATCCTTGTTAGGCAGTGCATTATTTAACGAACTCAAAAGAGCACCACTTTTATTATATGCTCCAATCATCACGGCGTTTAACTTCTCGTCTTCATATCTCTGCGAATTATCAATATTCACATATAACATCGGTTCTTCAACCTCAACTATAACTTCGTTTGGCGACTCTTTTTTCGAACAAGATATCGCAAACAGAACAATAGTTACACCAAATAAAAAATTGCTAAATCTATTCATCGTTTACTTTATTTAGTCGCCCCTTAAAAAGGTTCAACTATTTGTTTTTCAAAATTTTAATTGAATTGTAGATTT
>CAYJHM010000178.1:3424-4209 GCA_964369935.1 uncultured Rikenellaceae bacterium | reverse complement strand
ATTAATTAAGATTCATGCTACAACACAAACCAGATAACCCACACAAAATGCAAAACATAGTAGACAATCTTGAGAATAAGGTAATCGAGTTATTTAAAACCGATTATGATTCAGCGTTCTCTAATCTATTTAAGATGTACTACGCACCACTATGTGGTGTTGCAGCTCGCTATGTTGATAGTGATGTCGCCAAAGACATTGTTCACTCGTTATTTCTAGCCCTATGGGAGAAGCGTTATACTCCAACTAACCCCCACTCAATGAGATCGTATCTTTATACATCAATTCATAATAGATGTTTAAATGAACTGCGCAATAGTAAAGGGGTAGATTCGCTAGAGGAGAGTGCACAGATATCCGCCGACGAACTTGATACAAACATTATTGATGATGAACTATTTAGAAGCCTTGTTCAGTCGATATCCGAGCTACCCGAGAATTATAAACAGGTAATCAATATGAGCTTGAAAGGGTCAACTATTCAAGAGATTGCAACTGAAATGGATAAAACTACTGATTCGGTTAAGGCAAATAAACGTCGTGCTCATCTTAAGTTAAAGGACATTTTGGATAGAAAGTTGCATTTTTTATTAATGTTGCTCGATTAAATGTATTTGCCCGTAAGGGTTAATTTGCTTAATATTTCTATGTTAATAGCTTTAATTTATTAATAATCAAATATTTAGAATTTTATTCGTAATGTTTGATGTGTTACACTATTGTGTTAGCTAATGATAGTACAAACATTTGATGTTTCTGTATTGTAAATTTTTTCACAGTAGATT
>CAYJHM010000178.1:0-3414 GCA_964369935.1 uncultured Rikenellaceae bacterium | reverse complement strand
GGTTTTATACCTAATTTTTGGTATAAAACTGGATATAATTATTTGTTTTTTAAATAAATATAATTAATTTTGTACCCAAATTAGTGTATTTTGTAAAAAACAAACTTTATGAGAATTAATACAAGAGAGGAACTTGATGCCTTACGCTCAGATTCATTAGGGCTGCTTAAGGTTAGAGAGGAGAGTAACTCCCACACCTCAGGTGAAGTAATGGGTTTCAGTAAAGATAATCAGAAGTTAGAGTTGCTAGTGTGCGCCGGTACAGGTTGTAAGGCATCTTTAAGTGATGGTATCATAAGTTCATTACGTGAGTCGGTAGAGAAACATCTACCAAATGCTGGTGTTAAAGTAGTGCCAACAGGTTGTTTTGGTTTCTGTGAGAAGGGGCCTATTGTTAAGGTTATACCAGACAACACATTCTATGTTCAAGTAACACCAGAAGATGCTGAAGAAATTGTAGTAAAGCACCTTGTTGAGGGTGCGAGAGTGGAAAGACTTCTTTATGTTAACCCAGATGACAAGCAGGTAATTCCTGATTCAAAGAACATTCCTTTCTATAAGAAGCAAATGCGTGTTGCTCTTCGTAACTGTGGATATATCGATCCAGAGGATATTAATGAGTATGTAGCTAATGATGGTTATCAGGCACTTGCAAAATCTCTATTCGATTATAAGCCATCGGGCATCATTGATTTGATTAAAGCGTCAGGTCTTCGTGGACGTGGAGGTGCAGGTTTCTCTACTGGTATGAAGTGGGGATTTGCAGCAAAGAACGAGGCAGATCAGAAATATGTAGTTTGTAATGCTGACGAGGGAGACCCAGGAGCATTTATGGATAGATCTATCATGGAGGGTGATCCTCACTCTGTTATCGAGGCTATGGCTATCTGTGGTTATAGTATTGGTGCATCAATGGGTCTTATCTATATCCGTGCGGAGTATCCATTAGCTATTGACAGACTGAAAATTGCTATCTCTCAAGCTAGAGAGAGGGGCTTAATTGGCCAAAATATACTAGGAACAGATTTTAGTTTTGATATTGATATACGTTACGGTGCAGGTGCATTCGTTTGTGGAGAGGAGACAGCTCTTATTCACTCAATGGAGGGCGAGCGTGGCGAGCCTACTGTTAAGCCTCCATTCCCAGCCGAGTCGGGTTATCTAGGTAAGCCAACAAACGTAAATAATGTTGAAACTTTAGCTAATATTCCTGTTATTATTAATAAAGGGGCAGAGTGGTTCGGTACAATTGGTACTGCGGCATCAAAAGGTACTAAGGTATTTGCTCTTGCAGGAAAAATTAACAATGTAGGTCTTATTGAGGTACCTATGGGTACAACACTACGTGAGGTAATCTATGATATCGGAGGTGGTATCAAAGATGGTAAGAAATTCAAGGCAGTTCAAACGGGAGGCCCATCGGGTGGATGTTTAACTGAAAAACACCTTGATGTACCGATTGATTTTGATAGCTTAACGGCTGCTGGCTCGATGATGGGTTCAGGAGGTATGATTGTAATGGACGAAGACGACTGTATGGTAGCAGTATCTAAATTCTACCTTGAGTTCTCGGTTGAGGAGTCGTGTGGTAAGTGTACACCATGCCGTATTGGTAACAAGCGTCTATACGAGCAGTTAGATCTAATATCTAATGGTTCTGCTACTGAGGAGAATCTTAAAACTCTTCGTCAGCTATGTCACGTTATTAAAGATACAGCACTTTGTGGTTTAGGTCAAACATCACCAAACCCTGTTCTTTCGACCTTAGATAACTTCTACGATGAGTATCTAGCTCACGTAAACGGTAGTTGTCCTGCTGGTCAATGTAAATCACTTCTATCTTATCAAATTACAGATGCTTGTAAAGGATGTACTCTATGTAAGCGTAACTGTCCTGTTGATTGTATTGCTGGTGAGGTTAAAAAGCTGCACGTTATCGATCAAACTAAGTGTATTAAGTGCGGTAACTGCGAGCAAGTTTGTAAATTTAAAGCTATTAAAATCTGCTAACTATGAAAATGATTTCGCTTAAAATAAATGATCAACTTATTACCGTTGTTGAGGGTACTACTATCCTAGAGGCGGCTAAGTCGATGAATATAGTGATACCTACTCTTTGTCATATTGACCTTAAAGGTATGTGTATCCAGAGTGTGCCAGCATCTTGCCGTGTATGTATGGTTGAGATTAAAGGTAGACGTAATCTTGCTCCTGCTTGTTCAACTGCGTGTGCACCAGGTATGGAGATTATTACTAACTCGTTAAGAGTAATGAACTCGCGTAAGATGGTAACTGAACTGATTCTGTCAGATCACCCAAATGATTGTCTACGTTGCCCAAAGAGTGGTGATTGTGACCTTCAAAATCTTGCTATTCGTGTAAGTGCTAGAGAGTTACCGTTTACAGGTAGTGTAAGAGCTTCACGTAAGCGTGAGGAGGCATCGGCTATCATTCGTGATATGGATAAATGTATCTTCTGTCGTCGTTGCGAAACTATGTGTAATAACGTGCAAACAGTAGGAGCTTTAAACGCTATTCACCGTGGTTTCGACGCTATTATTTCTACTGCGTTCGATTCAACTCTTAAAGATTCTGAGTGTACATTCTGTGGTCAGTGTGTGGCTGTTTGTCCTGTTGGTGCTTTAACCGAGAGAACATTTACAAATAGGCTTCTTGAGGATCTAGCTGATCCAACTAAAACAGTAATCGTTCAAACAGCGCCAGCTGTACGTGTTGCTTTAGGTGAGGAGTTTGGTAACGAGCCAGGTACTAGTGTAACAGGTAAAATGGTGTCTGCTTTACGTCTGTTAGGATTTGATAAGGTGTTTGATACTGATTTTGCAGCCGACTTAACAATTATGGAAGAGGGTTCAGAGCTTCTAGGTAGATTAAATCGTTTCCTTGCTGGAGATAAAGACGTACGTCTTCCTATTCTTACATCTTGTTGTCCTGCTTGGGTAAACTTCTTCGAGTATAACTACCCTGAAATGTTAGACATTCCTTCAACTGCACGTTCTCCACAGCAAATGTTTGGTTCGATAGCTAAAAACTATTGGGCTGAAAAGATGGGCATCAAGCGTGAAGATTTAATAGTTGTATCTATTATGCCTTGTCTTGCTAAGAAGTACGAGTGTGCTCGTGATGAGTTTAAGGTTGATGGAGATCCAGATGTGAACTACTCACTTTCAACACGTGAGATAGCAGCTTTAATTAAGCGTGCAAGTATTGATTTCAATACACTTAAAGATGAGGAGTTCGATAACCCACTTGGCGAATCAACTGGAGCAGCAGTTATCTTCGGTGCTACTGGTGGTGTTATGGAGGCAGCTCTACGTACAGCTTACGAGATGCACACTGGTGAGGAGCTTAAGAGGGTAGAGTTTGAAGGTGTTCGTGGCTTACAAGGAATCAAAG
>CAYJHM010000177.1:0-4214 GCA_964369935.1 uncultured Rikenellaceae bacterium | reverse complement strand
ACCTTATTCTTGTTAAGGGTTCTATTCCGGGTGCTAAGGGTTCTTATTTAACAATCGAGAATTAGAGATGGAATTAGTAGTATTTAACACAGCAGGTCAAGAGACTGGAAAGAAGGTGACTTTAAATGACGCTATTTTTGGTGTTGAGCCAAATAACCACGCTATCTATCTTGATGTAAAACAGTATTTAGCAAACCAGCGTCAGGGAACACACAAGGCTAAGCAACGTAACGAAGTGGCTGGCTCGACTAGGAAACTTAAAAAGCAAAAAGGAACAGGTGGCGCACGTTGCGGTAGCATCAAATCGCCTCTATTCGTAGGTGGTGGTCGCGTATTTGGTCCTGTACCAAGAGACTACAGCTTTAAGCTAAACAAAAAGCTTAAGCATTTAGCTCGTAAGAGTGCACTAGCTTATAAGTTACAACAGAGCGCAATCACAATAGTTGAGGACTTCACTATGGAGACACCAAAAACTAAAGCGTTTATGGAGATAACAAACAATCTTAAACTTAACGATGCAAAGCTACTTGTAGTAGTGCCATCAGGTAGTTTGAATGTAAAGTTGTCAGCTCGTAATTTAGAAAAAGTAAAGGTTATCGACGCTATGAACATCAACACTTATGATGTGATGAACTATTCGAAGGTTCTATTCTTCGAAAATTCATTAGAGCTAGTTAATCAAATGTTTGGACTATAATATATACAACAAGAGATGGAAATACTTAAAAAACCAATCCTTACAGAGAAAATGACTCTTCAAGGAGAGAAGTTGAATCGTTATGGCTTCAAGGTTGATCGTAGGGCTAACAAGATCCAGATCAGAAAAGCTGTTGAGGAGATGTATAACGTTATAGTTACCGACGTTAATACAATGAATTATAAAGGGAAAGCGCGTAGCCGTTTCACAAAGGCTGGTCTTATGGCTGGTCGTGATAACAACTACAAAAAAGCTGTTATTACCCTTAAGAGTGGTGACAATATTGATTTTTACAGTAATATCTAAATAAGATGGCAGTAAGAAAGTTTAAGCCTATTACACCAGGCCAAAGACATAAAATTATAGGTACGTTTGATGATATTACATCATCAGTACCTGAGAAATCATTACTTGCTCCGTTAAAGAGCTCGGGCGGTCGTAACAACACTGGTAAGATGACTGTCAGAAATATCGGAAACGGTCACAAGAGAAAGTATCGTATAATCGATTTCAAGAGATGTAAGGATGGAATGCCTGCGGTAGTTAAAACTATCGAGTATGATCCAAACCGTACAGCTCGTATCGCACTAATCTGTTATACAGATGGTCAAAAGAGCTATATCATTGCACCTAACGGTCTAACCGTTGGAATGACTCTAATGTCAGGTGCAGGAGCAGCTCCAGAGATTGGTAATACACTATTTTTATCAGAGATACCTCTTGGTACAACAATTCACAATGTTGAGTTAAGACCAGGACAAGGTGCGGCACTTGTACGTAGTGCTGGAGCGTATGCTCAGCTACTAGCGCGCGAGGGTAAGTATGCTATTATTAAGCTCCCTTCAGGTGAGACTCGTATGGTTTTAACTACTTGTAGAGCAACAGTTGGTGTTGTATCTAACGTAGATCACAACCTAGAGCAACACGGTAAGGCGGGTAGAAGAAGATGGTTAGGACGTAAGCCTCGTGTTAGGGGAGTTGCGATGAACCCAGTTGATCACCCAATGGGTGGAGGAGAAGGTCGTTCGTCAGGAGGGCACCCTCGTTCACGTAAGGGTCTACTTGCTAAAGGTTACAAGACTCGTAATCCTAAGAAGCAGAGTTCTAAGTTTATCATCACAAAAAGGAAGAAATAGTAACTTAAAAATCGTAGCGTAATGAGTCGTTCACTTAAAAAAGGGCCTTATATTGAGGCTAAACTCGAGAATAGAGTTATTGCCCAAAACGAGGGCGGTAAGAAGACAGTTATTAAGACGTGGTCGCGCGCTAGTATGATTTCTCCTGATTTTGTGGGACATACTATTGCAGTACACAACGGAAACAAGTTTATCCCTGTTTATGTAACAGAGAATATGATTGGTCACAAACTCGGAGAGTTTGCTCCAACCAGAAACTTCCGTGGTCACGGTGGTAACAAGAAAAAATAGTGTAAATAAGAAATTTGATTAAATAATGGGTGCAAGAAAACATAACAGAGCGGAGGCCTTAAAGGCCGAGAAGAGGCTTAAAGCAATAGCTATTCTTCGCGACTGCCCAACCTCGCCACGCAAGATGCGTCTTGTGGCGGATATAATCAGAGGTGTAGAGATTAACAAGGCATTGGGAATCCTACGTTTTAGCAAGAAGGAGGCTTCTAATCGTCTTGAGACGTTGCTTCGTTCGGCTATTGCCAACTGGGAGGCAAAAAATCAAGACGAGCGTCTTGAAGATGTAGAACTTTGCGTTAAAGAGATCTATGTAGATGCAGGAAGAACTATCAAGAGAATCCAACCTGCTCCACAAGGTAGAGCGCATAGGATACGTAAGAGATCTAATCACGTGACTCTTATAGTAGATAAAATTGATAACGCTAAAACAGAATAGTTAGATGGGACAAAAATGTAATCCAATAGCAAACAGGTTAGGTATCGTAAGAGGATGGGACTCATCTTGGTATGGTACTAAGAAGGATTTTTCGCAGAAGCTTGTAGAGGATGCTAAAATTCGTAAGTATTTGAATGTCCGTCTAGCAAAGGCGAGCATAGCGAAAATCATTATCGAGAGAACACTTAAATTAGTGACTGTTACCATTACAACTTCTCGTCCAGGTATCATTATCGGAAAGGGAGGTCAAGAGGTAGATAAGCTAAAAGAGGAACTTAAGAAGATTACTAAGAAGGATATCCAGATTAATATCTTCGAGATTAAGCGTCCTGAGTTAGATGCTATCCTAGTAGGTAACAACGTTGCTCGTCAGATTGAAGGACACATCTCTTATAAGAGAGCAATTAAGTCGGCAATCACTGCATCAATGCGTGCGGGAGCTGAAGGAGTAAAAGTTCAAATCTCTGGTCGTCTTGGTGGTGCTGAAATGGCACGTAGCGAGACCTACAAAGATGGTAGAATTCCACTTCACACTTTCCGTGCAGATGTAGATTATAGCCACGTAGAGGCATTAACAAAAGTTGGACTTCTAGGTATTAAAACTTGGATTTGTAACGGTGAAGTTTATGCTAAGCGCGACTTAACACCACTTGCTGGAATGGTTTCAGTAAATCAGAAGGGTGGACCTACTGGCAGACAACAGGATGCTAAGGGTAAGCCTAGACGTAATAACAAGAGAAAAAAATAGTAAGATACTAAAAAAGTAATATAATTATGTTACAGCCAAAAAAGACAAAATTCAGAAGAATGCAGAAAGGCCGTATGAAAGGCTACGCTCAGCGTGGTAATCAATTGGCTTTCGGTTCATTTGGTATCAAAGCTCTGGAGGAGGCTTGGATTACCGGTCGCCAGATAGAGGCTGCACGTCAGGCAATTGTGCGTTACATGAAGCGTGAAGGACAAATCTGGATTAAAATTTTCCCTGATAAGCCTATCACGAAGAAGCCAGCTGAGGTGCGTATGGGTAAAGGTAAGGGTTCACCAGAGGGATTCGTAGCTCCTGTATCTCCAGGTCGCATACTGATCGAGATTGAGGGAGTACCTTTCGAGGTAGCACAAGAGGCTCTTCGTCTAGGAGCGCAGAAAATGCCAATCCTTACCAAATTTATAGTAAGAAGAGATTATACTCACGAATAGTTTAGACAAGAAGATGAAAACATCAGAAATAAGAGAATTATCGGTAGTGGATCTACAAGAGAGGATTGAGAGCGCAAAGTTTGAGATTAACAAGATGAAGCTTGAGAACGCAGTATCTCCTCTTGAGGACACTACTAAAATTAGAAAAGCTCGCAGAGATATCGCAAGAATGCTTACTATCTTGGCAGAGAAACAAAATAACCGCTAAAGAGTTCAAAAAAATGGAAAGAAATCTTAGAAAAATAAGAGTAGGCGTGGTTGTTAGCAATAAGATGGATAAGTCTATCGTAGTTGCAGTTAAGAGAAAGGTTAAGCATCCGATATATGGTAAGTTTGTAAACAAAACTACCAAGTTTATGGCTCATGATGAGGCACAAACAGCAGGAATTGGTGACACAGTAACCATAATGGAGACAAGACCTCTTAGTAAGACAAAGCGTTGGAGATTAGTTGAAAT
>CAYJHM010000176.1:0-4215 GCA_964369935.1 uncultured Rikenellaceae bacterium | reverse complement strand
TATTTTTTTGTAATACGTATAAATATGTTATTTACAGAGCTATTAATAACCTCTTACACTATTATTTCAGAATATTTTAACAGTTTGGCACGCCAATTGTAAGAAAATAACATAGAAACATGAAGAAACCTGAATTTTGAATTAAAAACATGTAAACTATTTTTATCAAAAATTCAGGTTAAAAGAATCGAACAATTATATGCTAAATTCACAGTTGGCATAGAAATTGCAAATAATAAAAACATAAAGTTTCTTCATTTATTTAAGTTTGGGTTAGTAACGGTGGGCAGTTGTGAGACTCCCCACCTTTTTATTATACTTGGCCCAAAAAACCCCTAATGAAATATTATTGCCTGCTCTTGCTTGTCGATTACCTTACCTATTATAGTAGCACTTGGATGGTGTACTTTAAGTTTAGATAACAGCTCCTCTGCCTTGTCGCTATCAACAGCCATAAATAATCCTCCCGATGTTTGGGCATCTGCTGCTAGCATCTTATTAACCGTTGTTGTAGTTGATAGGTAATTAACATTATGATTAGTGAAATCTACATTACGGAAAGCAGCTCCTGGAATACACCCTTCGTCGAGAAGTTCACGCACACCCTCGATTGTAGGTAATAAATCTCCCTCTAACTCGATTGTTACTCCACTTGCCTCGGCCATACGCATAGCGTGACCAATTAAACCAAATCCTGTAATATCGGTTGCGCCTTTTACGCCATATTCAACCATTAGCTCGCCACCCCATTTATTTAATGTCTTCATTTGTAATAGAGCCTCGTTGTATTGCTCTTCACTGCACATATCCATACGTTTTGCAGCTAAAATAACACCTACGCCTAAAGGTTTAGTTAATATAAGGCTCTGCCCAATCATAGCCCCTGCATTTGTTACTAGCTTATCGGGATGAATAGTACCCACAACCGCTAAGCCATACTTCGGAGGATTATCATCGATAGTGTGACCTCCCATTGTTAAGGTTCCCGATTCGTTAATTTTACTCTGCCCTCCTAAAAGAATATCACGTAGCACCTCTAACGGAATATCCTGCGAAGGGAACATATTAAGGTTAAGAGCCAAAAGAGGTTTACCACCCATAGCATACACGTCGCTAAGCGAATTTGCAGCCGCTATCTCGCCAAAAGTGAAAGGCGAACTACACACTGGCGGAAAAAAATCGGTTGTCACAATCAAAGCTGTCTCAGAATTGAGCCGATAGACACCAGCGTCGTCGTGACTTTCAATATCAACCATTACATTACTATCTTTAATAAGCGGAATTGCACCAAGTAGCGAAGCTAGCTCTTTAGGTGCTAACTTAGCCGAACAACCACCATACTCAACAGTAGTCATTAAATCGAAATTACTTCTTTTACTATCCATTATATTTATGTTATAATTTACGACTACAAAAGTAACTTATTTTTCTAATTATACAGACAAATTAAGGAAAATTTTATACGTAACAAATTATTAACATTCGCAAAACACTAATAATCAACTAATTACACAGACGCATTTTACGCTTAACAATTACGTAACATATTTGTAACCCATACGTTACATTAATAAAATACTTTTGCAGCAGAAAAAAGTAAAACAATTAATAAATAAACGATAGTAATTATGAAAATGATTAGAAACTTTGCAATCCTAGCAGCTACTCTTCTATTTGTAGCTTGTGGTTCAGGTGGCAACAAGAAAAAGGGTGCTGATTCGGCATCAGGAACAAAGAGCAAAAAAGATGTAACAATTACAGGTGCAGGAGCAACTTTCCCTCTTCCATTCTATAATATGGCATTTAAGAACTACTCTGACAAAACTGGCGCAGAGATAACCTATGGTGGAATTGGTAGTGGCGGTGGAATACGCAACCTAAAAGATATGGTAGTTGATTTTGGTGGTACTGACGCGTACCTATCTGACAAAGAACTAGCTGCTATGCCTGGAGATGTTCTACATATCCCTACTTGTATGGGTGCGGTTGTTATGGCTTATAACCTAGAGGGTACTAGTAGTTTAAATCTAAATGCCGAAATAATTAGCGACATCTACCTTGGTAAAATAACAAAGTGGAACGACAGTAAAATTGCTGCAATAAATAAGGGTGTAGCTCTTCCTGACTTAAAAATCACTCCTGCATATCGTTCGGATGGTAGCGGAACTACATTTGTATTTAGCGACTATATGACTAAAGCATCTGAGGCTTGGGCTAAGGAGATGGGAACTGGCAAATCGCTTAAATGGAACCACGGAGTAGCAGCTAAAGGTAATCCTGGTGTTGCTGGAGTTATTAAGCAAACAAAAGGTGCAATAGGTTATATCGGTTCGGAGTATGCTTTTGCAACAAAAATTCCATCGGCGGCACTACAAAATCTTAATGGCGAATTTATCACAGCATCTAGCGAGAGCATTTCAACAGCAGCAAATGTAGCAATAGCAGCTGATACTCGTCAAATGATTACCAACTCGTCTGCAAAAGGAGCATATCCAATCAGCTGTTTCACTTGGATTATCCTATACAAAGAGCAGGGATACAAATCACGTAAAATAGAGCAAGGCCGCGAGACTGTTGAGCTACTTGAGTGGATGATTTCACCTGAGGCTCAAAAAACCACTACTACCGTTCACTACTCACCTCTTCCTGAGGCAGCAGTTAAGGCAGCAAAGCAAATTCTTGCAAGCGTTACCTTCGACGGAAAACCAATTAAATAATTAATTATCAACAAATAAGGGGTAAGTGGTGATAACATTATCGCTAACTACCCCCTTATTATGACTATATATTTGATGAAAGATAAAGTAGTTAAAAAAGTACTATTATTTGCCTCAATATTAGTTCTTCTCATCTGCGGAGGAATGATATTTTCGCTATTTAGTGGTGCATATCCAACATTTGCAGAGTATGGGTTCTTCGAATTCCTCTTCTCTTCGGAGTGGGATCCGCACCCCGATAGAGAGAAGTACGGCGCACTTCCGTTTATTGTGGGAACAATAATGACCTCATTTCTTGCTCTTGCAATCGCTATCCCCTTTTCTTTACCTGTGGCACTGTTTAATGGCGAATATTTTAAAGGGAAGAAGTTAGCAGGAGTGCTAGGTTCGATGATTGACCTACTAGCAGGTATCCCTTCGATTGTTTATGGTTTATGGGGTTTTTACGCTCTACGACCAGTGATAGTAGATTTGGGTTTTAGCGATGGAGGTTTTGGTATAATCACCTCGGCGGTGGTTCTAGCAATAATGATAATCCCTTATGCAAGCTCACTTAGTACAGAGTTTATATCGATGGTACCAAACGAGATGAAGGAGGCAGCTTACAGCTTAGGTGCAACACGCCTAGAGGTTATACGAACAGTTGTTTTCCCTATCTCAGGTTCGGGAGTATTTGCAAGTTATATTTTAGCATTGGGGCGTGCTTTGGGCGAAACAATGGCAGTAACAATGCTTATCGGAAATACCAATAACATACCAAAATCAATTAGCGACACTGGAAACACGATGGCATCGGTCATAGCCAATCAGTTTGGCGAGGCAGATGGGTTAAAAATGAGTTCGTTGGTTGCAATAGGCCTACTTCTGTTTATGATTACGGCAATAATCAATTTTATTGGAAAAATAATTATTAAAAAGTTCAGCTAATGAGAGGGAGCAAATCACGTTCAATAAAAAACAGAATATTCTTCTGGGCTGTATGTGCTCTATCATCGCTTACAGCTATTCCACTTATACTTATACTGTGGGAATTACTAAAAAAAGGGTATCGTCAAATAAACTTTAGCTTCTTTACCGAACGCACACCAACAACGCTAGATGCTATGCTAGCAGCTGGTACAGGAGATATAATCCCTGGCGGTATAGCCAACGGAATAGTGGGAACAATATTAATGGTACTACTAGCGGCAGTAATAGCTATTCCAATAGGTATAATGGTTGGAATTCATCTTGCCGAGCGACCAACAGCTAAATTCTCTAACTTAGTACGTTTTGTGGCTGATTTACTTCAAGGATCGCCCTCGATAGTAATAGGAATTATAGCCTATGCGTGGATAGTAAAACCTTTAGGCAGCTATTCGGCTCTTGCAGGAGCAGTTGCACTAGCAATAATGATGTTACCGTTAATTATACGCTCAACCGAGGAGAGTTTAAAAATGCTACCTGTATCACTCAAAGAGGCTGGATTAGCTCTTGGCTCGTCGTATACAAATGTTGT
>CAYJHM010000175.1:0-4268 GCA_964369935.1 uncultured Rikenellaceae bacterium | reverse complement strand
GAATTAGCCTATCTTGCAGGGCTATTGTCAATTATCCAATGTATACGTTTTGCCTGTTCGGCAGACACCGAGATACTTTGCGACTCGTCATCCATTATATTGTCGGATATATAGGTAATAGGTACATTGATTGCGTTCTTACGTTCGTAGCTGTCGTCATCTTCATTGTACATAAAGGTATCGAAACAGTAGTCCGAGTCACCATTAACAACCGTACTGTTGCTTGTGTCTAATAGCCCATAGTATTCGCCAATAGTGTAGTTTAGCGATGATGGTATGAATGACGAGTAGTTAATAACAATACCAGCCTCGGTTGGTTTAACAACGTAATTAGAGCCAACTTCGGTAAGAGTAAATCCTTCGAAAGGATTAGTACTTGCAGTAGTAATTGAAGGGGTGTACGCAGGTATTTTAACCTTTCCGTTAGGTATTATCCATATATTTAGAGTGTTGTTATTGCTCCAATATGCTAGATTATCAGATAAAAATTTATCCCAATTGAAGTCGGTAGTATTGCCATTATCGAAATACATCTCGTAATCGTCGAATGATAGCTCTTCGTGCAGTAATTTTATATTGTTAATTCCTGCATTCGTTAATGTTTTACCATTAGGATCTTCTGTTGCAGCTACAAAGCGTATTTTAGTATCAACACTATTAGCGCCATCGCTTATTGTTCTGCTAAAGGCATTGTTTAGAAGCCTAAGTTTTTCGTCGAGATGAATAGGATTGATTACAAACTCGGTATTATCCGTTCCTACATATTGGAATATATGGAACACTACTGGAATAGTTTTTTCGGCTATACTATTTCCCCATTTAGGATATATTGTGACATCAATTTTTCGGCTCTCTTTACCAAATACAGTAGCATAAACCTGTACTGTCGTTGGTGTTGATACCTCGTCAAAAATGATAAAATCACTCTCTATTTCGGTAGTTTTTCCGCTATCTTCGTAGAAATATTTTATATCATCATCATTAAAAGATGATAATGGAAGTACTCGGGTGTATGTACGTTCTTCATTTGCGAAATAGCAAGGTTCTAGTCTCATTTTCAGTGCTGATACACCATCTGCATATACAGTATAGTGGCTAGTGTTGAATATAATGGTATCCACACGATCCTCGCTAACTTTTACCGTGGTGTAATCGAAGCTGTATTTTTGGCAACTAACAGCAGTAACTATTACGCTGATTAGTATATATAATATTCGTTTCATATTCATTATTTTTTATTATTTACCCTCAATATTCCAACCAGGATTTTGGAAATTATTAGGGTTCTGAGCTAGCTCCCCATCACCTGGTATAATGAACGAGTATTTATAGTCGTTGGCCTTTAGTTCTAATGGCTCGTTAGTAGCACGAGTGTAGCGTGTTATTGCAACCCCCCATCGTTTCATATCTTTCCAACGGCAGTAAGGCTCGCCTAAGAACTCTCTACGACGTTCCTTCTTTAACTCTTCCATTGTGTCGGTATAGCTGTATGGTGCGGTCATTCTAACATTACGTACAGCATCAAGTAGCGCTCGTGCTTGCGAGTCGTTTCCATTTGCAAGGTGTACTTCGGCCATCATAAGATTTACCTCCTCAACTCGCCATAAGATAGTCATATTGTAATCAGCCTCATCCGCTTCGTCCCATTTATTAAGAACACGGTTAGAGCTAATCCATTTATCTCGTCTTATATCATCGTCTGCAAATAAATCATAAGTACTTTGCTCTACGTAGATAGGGCTAAACATACTTTTAAATACATCAGCATAGCTACCAGCATAGTCAGGAACGATATTGAAAGAAAGGGCAGGTGATGGTGATGCACTATTAGGGTTAAACATATTAGTTAGCTCGTCTAGGTTGCGAGCCATATTATTACCATCAATACATTTGTTACCATACTCTAGCACCTTATCTAAGTCACCTTCCTCTTTAGCTGGCGACCACGCTTTCCAGAAATAAAGCTCACAAAGTAGTCCATATAGGGCTCTCTTATTGTAAAATAGGTTCCAGTCGCCACCCTCGATATCTAGCTCAATAATCTTATTTAACTCCGATATAATAAAGTTATAGGTGTATAGTTGGCTTTGCCTTACTGGGAAGAATTTATCTTGTAAGTCCTCCTCTTTTTCAAGTATAGGTAGTCCGTAACGCTCAGGGTCGGCCGCAAACTCGTTTGCACGGTATGGGCAGAAAAACTGCACAAGACGTAGATAAGTTAGTGCACGAGCAAAACGAACCTCTGCCTCTATTTGATGTGCATCAATACTATTGTCATCTATTCGCTCCAATTCGTAAATGTAGAGGTTAAAGTCGCCAATGTTTGTGTATAGCGCATTCCAAATACTATTCTGCCAACTACTAGATAACCACTGCTTTTCACCCTCCTCATAAAAGTTGTACATCAAGAAGAATATATTTTCGTAATTGAAGTCATCTTCAAACATATACATATTTGGAGCATTCCAGTTTCCTCCTGTACGGTAAAGAGTATAGCTTTGTATATCGCCGTCAATCATACTTTTTAGGTATTTTCCTACCATCATTTTAACATCATCTAATGTTTGTGGTACTATGATATTTGCAGGCTGAACAGTTAAATATTTATCGCACCCAACAGTTAGGGTGGTAAATAACATCAAACATATTATTATTTTTTTCATAATCTATATCAATTAAAACGTTAAGTGCAATGAGAACCTATAACTTCTTGGTATAGGATAACCAAAATCGGTACGTAGTTCAGGGTCTATACCACCATAACCTGTCGCTGTAAATAGGTTGTCTGCTTGTAAACTCATACGAAGCATTTTAGCCCAATTTAGGAAACTTATATCAGCTATTGGTAATGTGTATGATAGAGTTATGTTTCTAAGCTTTAAATAATCTCCCTTTTCGTAATCTACGCTCATCGGAATCTGATCTACTAAATATTGCTCGTACTTCTCTACATCAGTGATGTCGCCAGGATTTTGCCAACGATACATCTGCTTTTCAAGAACATTATACTTAGCAAATGTTGTTGGTGTTGAACCTCCTGGGCTTGATAAACGCTCGCTAAATTTAGGCAACAGATGACCTGCCTCGTATATAAAGTTTGTTGATAGGTTAAACTGCTTATATCGTACGTTAAAACCAAATCCACCTGTTAGGGTAGGGTTAGTGTTACCTAAATATAGAGGTCTATCATCATCTTCATACACTGTTCCTCTGTCAACTAGATTAACTTGATAGTTGTTAGGGTCTGATTTATCGGCATTACCCTCGCCAATATACTCATTAACCCACACAGTCCAATCACCAGTTTCAGGGTTTACGTGCTCTGCCTTTACACCATATATCGAACCTACTCCGTAACCATTAACAAGTGGCATCTCGGCTCCTAGTACCTGTTGTATAGTTACATCGTCTAGGCTGTTATAGTAAACATTAGCTAGTTTATTCTCGTTGTACGATACGTTTCCTGATACCGATACTGTTAAGTCTCTGTTACGAACAGCGATAACATTTGCAGATACTTCGAGCCCCTTGTTTGCTACATCACTAATATTTGCATATAACGATGTTACACCAGAAGATATTGGTAAGCGGCGTAGTGATAGCACATCGGTAGATAGATTGTCGTAGTAGGCAACCGAGAAGTTAAATCGGTAATCAAACATACTTGCAGCTAAACTAACACCAATCTCGCGTTTCTGCTCCCACTTAATCGAAGGGTTTGGGTGAGTAAAGTACGATGCAATAACTTCGTCTTTATATCTGTCTGCTTCCGATAGAGTTATTACAGTAAACGGATATGCTGTACGGTTAATATTTCCAGTGTAGCCATATTGCCCCTTAATGTGGAGCTCGTTAAATATTGTTTGCTTTTCAAACCACTCCTCATTGTGTAGATTCCAGCGTCCACTTGCCGACCAAAGAGGGGTAAAGCGGTTAGCATCACCAATAATATCTGCACCGTCGTAGCGTGCGTTAAAGTTAAATATATAACGCTCTTTCCAACCTGCCGAACCCGAGAAGAAGAATGAAGAGTAACGCTTTTCGCCATTAGTACGACCACCAAAATCGCTTAGGTTTATCATACTTCCGTCTATATCTTTAATGTCTGGATAACCAACTATGTCATATTCAGGTAAGTAATCAGGCATAAATACATTAAATCCATCACTCTTTACCGACGATATCTCCTGTCCTGCAAGAGCATTAATAAACCAATTTTTAATGTCTTTTGAATATTCAAGTGTATTATTCATAGAGTACTCGGTTGT
>CAYJHM010000174.1:0-4292 GCA_964369935.1 uncultured Rikenellaceae bacterium | reverse complement strand
TTTTTTACTGGCACTTTTTCACTCTATCCATTCACCTTGTAGCCCGCTACAAGGTGAATAAATAGAGCAAAAAACTACTCAGCAAAAACCCCGAAAACTCTAATCGCCTTTTTAAGGGGCGACTACTTTATAATTGCTAAAATATCATTCTGTTTCATAATAAGAAGAGTCTCGCCCTCAACTGTCACCTCAGTGCCAGCGTACTTACCATAGAGAACCTTATCGCCCTCTTCTACCTCCATCTTAATATCTTTAGTACCTGCCCCTACGCTTATCACTACACCCTCAAGTGGCTTCTCTTTTGTGTTATCAGGAATAATTATTCCTCCTGCTGTTCTCTCTTCGCTTGCTTTGGGTTGAACCACAACCCTATCAGCCAATGGTTTAATTGTCATAATATAAATCTTTATAAGTTATTAATAATAATATGCAGAAACTTAATACCTCTATCTGCAACGGTTAGTGGTACTCTAAAATTGTGCCACTATAAAAAAGCCTGCCAAATTGGCAGGCTCACTCCATTTTCTTATGACTAAACAGTCATTATGTCTTTTTCTTTGGCAACAATCATAGCATCCACCTTTTTAGTGTAGGTGTCCACTATCTTCTGAACATTATCCTCTCCGTCAGCAGCCATATCCTCTGCCATTCCATCTTTCTTCGCCTTCTTGAATATCTCGATAGAATCACGACGAATATTACGAATTGTTACTTTACAATTCTCGCCCTCTGCTTTTGTCTGCTTAACTAAGTCACGTCTACGCTCCTCGGTAACAGGAGGAAGGTTCAAGCGGATAGTCTCGCCACTATTAGATGGCGTAACACCTAAATTAGCATCGATAATCGCCTTCTCAATAGCTTTAATTAGTGTCTTGTCCCACGGCTGAATTAGCACTGTCTTACTATCTGGCACTGTAACACTCGAAACCTGATCAATAGGCATCTGAGTACCATAACTCTCAACCATTACTCCATGTAACATATTAGTACTTGCTTTTCCTGCTCTGATAGCAGAAAATACATCCTCTAAATGAAGAATCGACTTCTCTAACTTCTCCTCTAACTGCGTATAAACCTCTTTTGGCTCAATCATAACAATAAATTTTAATTTGTATATGTATATCTTTAATTTGTAACTGTTGTACCTATCTCCTCACCATTGATTACTCGTAGTAGATTACCCTCGGTGTCCATATCAAACACTATAATCGGAAGATTGTTCTCTTTACACATAGTGAACGCTGTTAAATCCATTATTTTAAGACCCTTAGCATAAACCTCATCGAATGTTATATCTTTAAATTTTGTGGCAGTAGGATCCTTCTCTGGATCTGCATTATATATACCATCAACACGTGTACCTTTTAACATTACATCAACATCTAACTCAACACCTCTGAGAGCCGATGCACTATCGGTTGTAAAAAATGGATTACCAGTCCCCCCTGCTACGATAACAACATAACCTTTGCTCATATAATCTAATGCACGTGGTTTAGTATAATGCTCACCTACGGGCGACATATTTATCGAAGTTAAGACAACCGAACGAAGACCTATTGTCTCCATATAAGAATTAAGGGCTAGCGAGTTGATAACAGTGGCTAACATACCCATCTGATCACCCTTAACACGATCGAACCCACGACTTACACCGCCAATGCCTCGGAAAATATTCCCTCCACCTATAACGATGGCCACCTCGCAACCAGCCTCAACAACACTTTTAATCTGCTGTGCATAGCTACTAACGACCTCCGAATTTATACCATAACTGTCGCCACCCATTAACGACTCGCCGCTTAACTTTAGCAGCACTCTCTTATATTTGCTCATAAAATCTCTATTTTTCGCCTTTAAGCAGATCGTAAAGCTCGGCTGCATTTGGCCTAAAAATTATCTCTATTCCATTATATATATTTCCCGACAAACTTTTACGATAAGTTGCATCTTTAGATATATTATGACTACCTAATTTATTATAACACACATCTATTAGCTCCTTAATGATAATAGTAGTACGATCATCTTCAAGAGCCTTCTCTTGTATTATCTGATTGGTCATTTGTGCAGTATGCTCGGCCTGCTTTTCTAGTTTTAGTGCAACATCATTAACATACTTAATACTGTCTTGCTTACGCACCTGCTCAGGATCGATTACCGATAACCCCTCAACATTCATTGAATCAACCTTAACGGGCTCGGTGAGATGCTTAGGAATCGAGTAAACGAACAGCCCTTGCTCGATCATACTATTAATGGTAGCAAGAACCGCCTCTTTAGTAGCTAAAGGTTGCTCGATAAAACTTGCTGATGGCACATTCTCGAGTGTTGGATCATCTACACCTATATACTCACGTATCACTATATCATAATTTGCTTTCGACACTATAGCAGCACCAATCTTACCTAAGATAGCAACACCACTACTCGACAAACTATTTCTATCGTAAGTTCCATCCTCTTTTTTAGCAAATAACAACTCATCAGACAACATAACCGATAGCTCTAATTTAGTGTTTAGAAGAGTGTAATTTTGTGGATTTTCCGTACGCAAAATTAATCTCATCTCCTCGGCTATACCTTTTATACTTTTTGCTATGGCACGGTACATTGTAACACTCTTTTGCCAACTTTCGCCACCTCTACTCTCAACATATCTATTTACATGACGTGAAGAGCCTTGAACCTGTGCTGTAAGTGCAGCTATCTCGTACTTATACTCCTCTATCTGCTCGTTATAATTCTCCCTCTCAGAAACTATATCACTGTACAAGCGAAGAGTATCTCTTCCTAGATCTATGGTACTAATAGTTAAGCGATCTACTTGCTCCTGTAACTTGGCTATTTGAGCAGCCATATTTGTAGAGTCGGCTTTTAACTTTGTTGCTGAATCACTCACATTTGTAAAGCTTTTCATAGTTACACAACCGTGAGTAAAAATCACGATAAATGCAAGCGCTGGAATAAAATAATTTTTCATAAGAATAAATTTTTGTCACTAAAACACCACGAAGTTACTAAAAAAAAGCATTAAAAACACTAAAATAACGAAAAAAGTGATTTTTTTTTTGATTTTTGTTTTGAGAAGTAATAAATTTTAGTAATTTTGCGGTGTGGCAATTGACATAATGTTTAAACAAAATAAAAAATTACTATGGAAAACACAAATGTTCAGAGTCCTGCTAAGGGCTTAAAGATTTTAATCGCTGTTTTGGCGGTTGTTGTGGTAGCAGTATCTATTATGTTCTATGTTAATGTAGACGGATACAAAAAAGAGGTTGCTACTCTTGAGGTAGAGAAGAGCTCTCTTCAAACAAACCTAACAAACCTTAACAAAGAGCTGTCTACTATTAAGAGCACAAACGAGGCTTTAAATAGTTCTCTTGAGGCTGAAAAGGTACGTGCTGAGGCTTTACTAGCTGAACTTCAAAAAGAGCAAACTACAAGTAGAGCAGCTATCAACCGTTACAAGCGTGAGATTAGCAATCTTAAAATGTTAGTTAAGAGATATGCAGCTCAGATTGAGGAGCTAACAGTAGCTAACAAGGCTCTAACAGAGGAGAATATCCGTGTTATGGAGGATCTTAAGAACACAACTCTACGTGCAGAAGAGGCTGAGGCTAATGCTGCTGAGCTAGGTAGATTAGTTGCTATGGGACAATATATCCCTGCACGTGACATCGAGCTTATCAACCTTAAGCGTAACGAGAAAGAGACTTCTCGTATTAAGAGAGCTAGAAAACTTAAGATTGACTTCACTCTAGTAGCTAACCCTATCGCACAAGCTGGTTCTAGAACTGTTTACGCTCGCGTAATCGGTACTGATGGTTACCTATTAACTGGTAACTCTAACAACAAGTTTGAGGCTCAAGGTAACTCTCTAGGTTACACTGCTAGCCGTGAGGTTGATTACCAAAACCAAGACCTTATGGTAAGTGTTTATCTTGATGAGGTTAAGAAGCTTGATAAAGGTGAGTACACTATCGAGGTTTATATGGATGGTCAACTTATTGGAACAAAAAAGATTGCTACTAAGTAATTAGTAAAACAATTTAAATATAAAAAGCCCTCTCTTTTCGAAGAGAGGGCTTTTTATTGCTGCATAGTATTCATTTTCCGATATAGATTCCCTAAATGTAAATCACCTGACTTGCAATGTGTTAAAATAACTAAAAGCTAATATTTACCCCCATTTCTGAGAATTACCTCAAAAATGGGGGTAATATTTTATTAGAACGCAGCCCAAAGTGTTCGCTTTTTTCATAAGTGCGTTAGCTGTGGTGCATTAC
>CAYJHM010000173.1:288-4324 GCA_964369935.1 uncultured Rikenellaceae bacterium | reverse complement strand
AGAATGTGCCGCAGATGACGTGCTTATGGGAAAAGCCTTCTTGAACTAGAGTTTTATCAATTACTCTTACGAGTATTAATCCTTTTTAGCAATGGTGAAGATAACTTCAACTCCGCCCTCGGCACTCTTTTTGGCGCTTACAGTTCCTCCGTGGAATAGAACAGAATTTTTTACTATTGCTAAGCCTAAGCCTGTGCCACCATCTTTGCGAGTGCGTCCTTCGCTTACACGATAGAAACGGTCGAATATGCGTGGTAGATGTTTTTCGGATACCCCTTTCCCATTATCTGAAAGCGAGAAGTAGAAGAAGTTACTATCCTCCATAAACAGATTTATTTTAATGGTTATACCATCGCCAGCGTAGTTTAATGAGTTATCTATTAGGTTACGGAATATAGCGTACAGAAGATTACTGTTACCCTTAACGAGTGCACTCGTAGGTAGGTTGTTTTCGATTGTTACACCACGTTTGGTTATCTCTTCTGATAGCTCTTCAATAACATCGTTTGATATGTTGCGGACATTTATCTTCTCTTGCTCTACTTCGGTCTGTTTCTCCTCAATCTTGGTAATAATAGAGATATCCCTAATTAGGCCAGCTAGACGCTGAACTTGCGAATAAGTACGCTCGATAAATTGACGACTCTTTTGTGGCTCTAGCTCGCACTCTAGCATTGTTTCAAGGTAGCCACTGATACTGCTTACAGGTGTGCGCAGTTCGTGGGCAATATTGCTAGTCATCTCCTGCTTCAGTCTGCGATTCTTCTCCTCGTTGGTGGTGTTATTCAAGATAATCTCGATACTGCCATCATCAAACACTATTGTACGAAGATTGAAGAAAAGTCCATTTTTAGTTATCACATCTTCGAATACACCTAACTGATTACTAGAGATAAATTCTAGGCTCTTGGCATACTCGTTAATCGAGAATATATCTTCGGTATTAAGAGTGTGCTCGTCGGTTATCATATTAAGGTTAGACATAAACAGTGAGTTATTGTATATAGCCTTTTTCTGCGACGAGAAGAATGCAATACCTGCTGTTGAGTAGGTGAAGTGTTTAATAAGCTTATCTTTTTCGATACGCAACTCCTCGCGGCCACTCTCTAGCGAGCGGTAATTCTCGACAAGTTTTTGACCTATCTCTCCTAACTCGCCCTCAGGGAATATGAAATTGCGGTTGATATTGCCATTCGATAACGAGAAAGCAAAATCACGAAGTGCCGAAATAGAGCGTCCTAGTTTGTCGGAAATCATAAGAAGCGAAAAAGCTACAATGATAAACAGGGCAATTATAAAGTAAATGTATAGATTATCACCTTTTAGTAGCGTACGAATGTTAAGGTCGTAGGGTAGAGCTACACGTACAAAATAGTTGTCAAATTTTTTTGCTAGGTAGAAGTATTCACGTCCTGTCGAATCGGATTTACGTATTGTGCGTCCAACACCATTAACATTGGCTGTCATAACCTCTGGTCTATCACTGTGGTTATCGGTTATCGCTATCCCCTGTTTATTGTTGTCGAATATAACCTCGCCATTATTGTTTATAACGGTGATTCGTAACTCTTCGGGTAGAATATTTTTTAGCCTATCATATTTGCTGCTGTCATCAGTCTGTATCGATAAATAGTTGTATATTATATCGGAGTAGGCAATAAGATTGCTCTCTAAACTATCTTGCTTATAGCTCCTCTCACGGCTATACTGAATAAATATAACCAAAATAGCAAAGAGGGTGAAAATAGCAAGGAAGTTTGCTAATAATTTCTTTTTATATGTCATTGTATTAATCTATTTTTCTGTGTTAGTCTGTTTAAATGAGTATCCGTAGCCAGAACGATTAACGATTGAAACTCCCGTGTCGCCCAGTTTTTTGCGAAGACGAGCTATGTGTACATCAACTGTACGCTCTAATACGTAACTCTCATCTTTCCATACTCGTGAAAGTATTTCGTCTCGTGAAAATGTACGCCCAATAGAGGAGGTGAGCAGATACAATATCTCGTACTCCTTTCTTGTTAGAGTGATTATCTCCCCTGCTATTGTAACTTCGCACTCGGTGGTATTAATTGTCATCGAGCCGAACTCCATAATTTGAGGTGCATTTTGTACATTTGATTGTTCGCTACGTTTTAGTACAGCACGCGAACGGGCAATCACCTCCTTAATCGAGAATGGTTTGGTGATATAATCATCGGCACCTATACTAAATCCTGTTAGCATATCATTCTCTGTTACCTTAGCCGTTAGAAATATGATAGGAGTATTGATATTAAGCTCCTTACGTAATTTTTCTGCTACTCGTAGCCCCGAAATGCCCTCCATCATAATATCTAATAAAATCAAGTCGAACGGCTCTAAATTGGTAATCTTCTCTAGTGCCTCTTCGCCGCTTGATGCAGTTGTAACATTATAGCCCTCATTTTCGAGGTTAAATTCAAGAATCTCTCTTAAATCCACCTCGTCGTCTACTATCAATACCCTTTTTTCTGCCATAACTTATTTTGGTTACTGTTCGTTGTGTTTGATATCTGTACCCTCAACTACGAATATAGCACACTCTGCAATATTTGTAGCATTATCGCCTATTCGTTCAAGGTTATAAGCTAGTGCACCCAATTCGATTAGGTCAGAAACTTCGTTGCAACTGCCCCAAGAGCGTAGTGTATTCATTATCTCGTGGTTTAGCGCGTCTGCCTGATTATCCTGCTCGATTATCTGCTTTGCTAGGTAGTTATCGTTGCTAGCAAATGCAAAGATAGCATTTTGTGTCATACTTTCAACTATTTCGTATAACTTTTTTAAGTTAGGGATAATAATTCTGCAAGCCTCCCCATCTCCATTTAGTCGTCCTAACGAACGTGACACATTAATAATATGGTCTCCAATGCGCTCAATATATGAAACCATATCAAAATATGCTATCAATCGTCGGATATCCGATGCTAAGGGATTAAAACGTGCTATCACCTGAACCATCTCGCTACGAAGTTTCATCTCAAGGCTATCAATAATTATCTCATTAGCCTCTAGCTCGGCTCTGTCGCCTTCGCCATTTATCATCTCTTTACACAGCTTTAGCTGATTCATTGTTACTTTTGCCAATATCTGATAGTCGTTTATTATTCTATCAAACATCATATTTCTTGTATTCATAATTGTACTATTATGTTGTAATTAATTTTAACCAAATCTTCCTGTTAGGTACTCCTCGGTCTTTTTATTCGATGGGTTAGTAAACATCTTGTTGGTGTTATCATACTCGATAAGTTCGCCAAGATACATAAACATCGACTTGTCGGAAATACGTGCCGCCTGAGTCATATTGTGAGTAACAATCACTATCGAGAACTCCTGCTTTAACTCAAGAAGTAGCTCCTCGATACGGTTTGTTGCAATTGGGTCGAGTGCCGAGGTTGGTTCGTCCATTAGCAGAACCTCTGGTTTCATTGCAATAGCTCGTGCAATACATAACCTCTGTTGCTGCCCTCCTGATAAGAATGACCCACGCTTTAAAAGTGTATCTTTAACCTCATCCCAAAGAGCAACGCTACGTAATGAGTTCTCAACTATCTCCTGCTTTTCACTCTTGCCTAAACGTATCCCGTTAAGCGAGTAACCAGCTAATACATTATCGAATATCGACATTGTAGGAAAGGGGTTTGGTCGTTGAAATACCATGCCTGCCTTACGTCGTACATCCATAGGATTAACTTTGGTTATATCTTCGCCATTAAGTAAAATTTCTCCCTCTACATTTATGCCATAAAGTTCGTGCATACGGTTAATAGCTCGTAAAAGTGTACTTTTACCACAACCTGAAGGACCCATAATAGCGGTGATTGCTCCTCTGTCAATATCTGCTGTCACTTTTGTAACAGCATACTTATCGGGGGTGTAACTAACCGATAAATCTTTTAATTGTAGTATAGGCGAGTTAGCAACGTTATCATTCGCCTCTATATTTTTATCTATTCGATTCTCCATCTCTTAGCAATTTGCTTAGCAACAATATTTAGTGCTAAAATTAACA
>CAYJHM010000173.1:0-248 GCA_964369935.1 uncultured Rikenellaceae bacterium | reverse complement strand
TATTAGGTTTGGGTCGTTGTAGAATTCCCATATAAGCAGAGGGACAGCAGTTGTTGGACGTGTAATGTCTAGGTTGATAACCGAGCTTCCTAGTGCCGTTAGCATTAATGGGGCAGTCTCGCCTGTTACCCTTGATATAGAAAGTAGTATTCCTGTGAATATACCTCCGAAGGCGGCTGGTAGTAGAATACGTATTACAACATTTGTATACGATGAACCAAGAGCTAATCCAGCCTCTTTGAGTGATT
>CAYJHM010000172.1:770-4357 GCA_964369935.1 uncultured Rikenellaceae bacterium | reverse complement strand
GTATTAAATATATCGGTATTATCCTTAATAAACGATTCGTTATGCATATTCCAACCTGCACCAACCGACCAGAATGGAGCAAATCTATTATTTAAACCAAAATTAGACGAACCATCATAACGTAACGATAAATCGACAAAGAATCTCTCGTCGTAAATGTAGTTTAAGTTACCAAAGAATCCCACCGAACGAACTAAGCTCTCATCACTATTAGGGTTACTATCCTCAAGGAATTGAACTGCAAATGCAGGGTTCGAATACCTATCATCAGCAAATCCTGTTGCAGTAAATCCGTAGTAACTGTTACTGTCGGTACTCATTTCAGCACCTAAACTACTATAAAGCATATGCTTTCCAAACTTCTTATCGTAAGTTAATGAGAAGTTACCATCAAATTGGAACGCATCACTATTACTAACCGTTAAACTTCCTCTCTCTTCGATAGGCACATATTCAGTTACTGCACCAGTAGATATAGGTAAAACATACTCCGATGAATATGGTGAATGATAATAATCTGTATCACCTAAGGTTTTAGTGATAGCCATTTGGCCCACAAAACGTAGATTATCGTTAATAAACCAATCTAATAATAACTGATCCCTAAACTCGACAGTAGTTGTATTATCTCTATTAGGTAGCGAAGCATTATATAGCGGATTAGGGAGACCATCAGAAAGTAGTGGAACTAAATTTCCCGCATCATCATAAGGCATTTCGTAAGGGTTAGCTAACGCATAAGAAGAGAAACTACCATAAGGTGAATTGAACGAATTAACATTACTAAACGAAACATAATTACGAATAGTAATCTTATTTCTAATACGATAGATTAATGCGAAACCTAAATTAAATCTGTCACGCCCTGATTCCTTCATCACACCATTAGTATCGTTATACGACACATCAATACCATATCTAAAGTCATCTACTCCACCATCTACGTAAAGCGAGTGAGCTTGACTTATAGAAGGAGTAACTGGCTGACCAATCCAATAGGTATCAACCCCTCTTGTTACGTTTGAGAATCTATCATAATATAACTTCTCAAGTTCTAACGAACTATTATAGCTTGAGCCTTCGTACAAACCAGCTAATCTCTCATACTCAAGTTTCTGACCAGCATCCATCAAATCATATCCCGATAAATCAGGGAAAGCGATAGTTGCTTTAACATCGTAAGTAACACGAAGTTCGCCTGGCTGAGGTGATGCAGTTTCAATAACTACTACACCATTCGATGCACGTGATCCATAAAGAATAGTAGCCGAAGCATCTTTTAGTAAGGTTATCGACTCGATACGATTAATATCCATATCGAATATCTTCTGTGCCGACACCTCAAAACCATCTAATATAAATAGAGGTGCAATCGACCCATCTTGAAAACTACCTCTACCACGAATAGTGAAATCAGGTAGTGAGTTTGGATTCGAGCCCTCAAGATTATTTTCGGTAATCTTGAAACTAGCATCAATAGTTGATAAGGTAGAGAAAATATTTCCTGTACTTACTCGTTGAAGCTGCTCTCTAGTTACCTTAGTAACCGAACCAGCAAATCCACTAGTTGGTTTCTTAATTAAACCCGTAACAATTACATCGTCTACGGCTAGTTCGTCTGCTTGTAGAGTAATAACTAAGTTATCTTGGTTACTCTCTAACTTTAATTGCTGAGCTAACATACCCACAAAGTTTACCTCAACGGTAGTACCACTCTTTAGGGTAATAGTAAATGCTCCTTGTTCGTCTGTTATTGCTCCTTCTGGGCCGCCATCAACAGATATTATAGTGGCACCTGCCAACGGCTTGCCCTCGGCATCTAAAACTTTACCCCTCACAGTAATATCCTGCGATTGCTGCACTAGTGGCTCAGTTTTACTACGGTGATTGATAATTAATCTCTCACGCTCGATTGTAAACGAGTATGGCGTGCTGCCTAATAATTTATCTAATGCTTCCGATACTAGAGCATTAGATACATTTAATGAGTACAAGTTTTTTGTGTCTGCTGTCACTCCATTATCAAAAGCATAATTGATATTGGCTTGATCACAAATTGCAACTAATATCTCATTAATTGTACGGTTCTGCATATCAACAGACACCCTGACGCTCTCTAATTTCTGCATTAAACTGATATCTACATCAACTCTCTCCTTAGCATTGATAGTACTACTAGTTGCTATCAAGGTAAGAAAGAATAGAGCCATCAGTTTAAAGATGTTTCTAGCGATTCTCTTCATAATGTCAAAATTTAATGATTGTTACTTAATTATTTATGTTTGTTTCTGAATGGTCTTTACTGTTCAATTATCTCATATTCGCCACCTCCATTGTTAATAAAGGTTACGTTTGTTACGCGTTCAATCAGCGAAAATAGTTCATCAACAGATTGACTTCTACGTGCATAAAACGAAACATTTAGTTTTGTTATATCTATCTTACTATCTATCTTTATACCGTACCAGTTAGATAAATCTACTATTACCTCGCTTAATAATCGATTGGTATATACAAATTTATTACTAATCCAGCCAATATAGCTATCAATATTTACTGCTGTTATTTCTATGCTTTGGTTTGCACTATCACTTACAGACAACTCTCCTGGCACTATTCTCCTCTCTTCCGAGCCAACGGTAATACCTACATCACCCTTAACTAGGAGAGTTTGAGTAACACCTTCAGCGCTACTATTTACATTAAATTCGGTACCATACACTTTAACAACCGAACCATTTGCAGCCACCTCAAATATATTGTCACTCTTTACAACTTTAAAATAGGCCTCACCTGATAATTCTACCCTACGTGGCCCCAATTGGCTTTTATAGTATTTCAATTTCGAGTTACTATTTAGCTTCACTACTGTACCACAAGGGAGTGTTAAATCGTAGGTGTGAGTAGGTGGAATAATAACCTCAACAATCTCATTATCAGCTTTCACCTGATTAGCAGAACTCTTACTCGCCTGACTACCCGACAAAAGAGACTCTACTTGTACCCTATCTATCGAATCTAGCTGATAAACAGCTCCTCCGCTCTTGATAGTTGGCACTGAATGATTCTCTGCCACTACATTATTAATTGGTTGAACTGTTTCAACCCCATCATTTAAGGAAAAATAAAGAATAAACCCAAAAACAACTACTGCGGCAACAGAGGCAGCATAGGTAGAGATTAGACGCTTTTTACGTCTCTGCTCAATGCTCCTGATTCTATTATTAAGAGCATTTCTTGCCTCTTGATAACTTTTCTGCGAGGCTAAATTGGTTAAAATTTCTTCTTGTCGCTCTTTGTTGCTTAAATTTTCTATTACTTGTTGCAGCACCTCTTGCTTATCATTATCTATAAGTTGAGCAAGATAATATGAAGATTCAATCTTTTCATTGTCTCTCATCTTAGCTATCTCTTGAGCTGCTCCTATACTCACTAATTCACGTTCCATAATATCTCCATTTATTACTACAACAATCAAAAAACGAAAATCTAACACTATTCTCATTTTTTTTAATAAAAAATAATACATATTAATTATTTGTTGTATCTTTGCATCAACACAAACGTATGAAAGATCTAATCGACAT
>CAYJHM010000172.1:0-760 GCA_964369935.1 uncultured Rikenellaceae bacterium | reverse complement strand
ACATAGAAAAAAATAGCAACTATTCTAAACTATTATCTGGCTTTAACAATCGTAACAGAGATGATTTTAGCGAGATGTATCTCTTGTTGCGTGATGGGTTTATTGTTTATTGTTCACTTTTATATAAAGATAACGCAATCGAATCGGAAGATATTATACAGGATATCTTTACTAAACTGTGGTTGTCTGATTTATCGTTCGAATCGATTGAAAAAATAAAAGCGTATATTTACGTATCAATTAAGAATAGCTACTTCAACCATCTTAAGCATAAAAAGCACCAAGAAGCATATATTGAAACACGCTTAAAAGAGGTGGATGACAGGTATGACAGCGATATTATTGAGTCGGAATTGTATGCAAAAATTGAACAGTCGCTTGATACACTACCTAATCAATATGCCGAAATTATTCGTCTATTTATGCAGGGGTATAAATCGGGCGAGGTAGCTAAATTAGTAAATAAGCCCGAGCAAATAGTTTACAACATCAAAAATAAAGTTGTAAAAAAATTACGCAAAAAGTTCGGAAACTCTGTCACAACCGTTATTTTTATGTTAGTTAAATAGGGTAATTCCTAAATAATATCGAGCACAACAAAATATTCCCCCATTTTTTGAGAGTTTCCTCAAAAAATGGGGGAATATTCTTTTGAACGCAGCCGTACTAATATACGGTAAGGATTGTGAATTGCTTAAACCTGAGTTTTGGATAAGAAATAGTTTATATTACTTATAATCAGGATAATAAACCATTACAA
>CAYJHM010000171.1:0-4365 GCA_964369935.1 uncultured Rikenellaceae bacterium | reverse complement strand
CGCAGAATAATACATTAGGAGGTAATATTGATTTAAGGTATCGCAAAAATAATCTGATTTTCTCTAATCGATTCTCAATATCAAATACATATACTGAACGTGAACCTGTCTCATTTAGTGAGTTTTCAAAGCAAAATCCTTATTTCAGGCCATATAACGAAGATGGAACAATAAATAAGTATTTGGATAATGGAACAACGATAAATGAATCGATTCTTAATCCTCTGTATTTAATGGAGTGGGCGAATACTAATCAATCTTCATCAACAACTTTACGAAACGCATTCTCAATAGAGTGGGATATAAATCAATACCTGAAAGTTAAAGGTAGCTTTAATGTGTCGCAAAATTCATCTCAAAATAGTGAATTTGTGTCGCCAGATCATCCTGATTATGATGATGTAATAGATAGTAGTTTGCGAGGTAAGTACTCTTATTCACGCTCTGTGAGTTTTGATTATGATGGTAAGTTAAATGTTGTATATGGACGACTGTTTAATGATATGCATCAGGTTAACATAGTTGCAGGAGCAGAGATGGGCGAGGATAGATACTCTTACAGCGGATATTCTGTAACTGGATTTGCCTCGGATGAGCATCAAAATCCTCAATTCTCGGCAGGTTTTAGACAGGGGCAAAAACCAACCTACTCAAACATAGTGTCAAGGGAAGTGAGTGCTTATGCTAACCTTAACTACTCATTTAAAAATAGATACCTTGTTGATGTTAATCTACGAACCGACGGAACATCTCGTTTTGGTTCGAATAGATTGTATAAAAATACTTATGCCGTGGGTTTAGCATGGAATGTTCATAACGAAGAGTTTTTTGTTGAATCGGATGTTATCTCTAACCTGAAGATTAGAGCGTCGATTGGTAACCCAAGTAATCAGAACTTTGATGCATACCTCTCATATAGAACTTATGTGTATAATACCGAGTACTCTAATATGTTTGGTCCAAGTGCAATTACTTTAAGTTATGGTAATCCAAACCTTGATTGGCAGAGTACATTGGATATGAATATAGGATTCGATTTGTCGCTCTTTCATAATCGTTTCCGCTTGACATTCGACACGTATAATAAGCAGACGGAGCCACAGATTTTAGCTCTTCCTATGCCTATTTCAAGTGGAGTTTCAAGTTTAAGCACAAACTATGGTGGCCTAAACTCGAAAGGTACTACTCTGATGGTTAATGGTATAATTGTGCAGAATAATAATTTCTTATGGAGCATGAACTTCTCTCTACGTACAACAGAGAGTATATACACAGGAATGGGCGATGCACTAGACTCGGTTAACGAAGAGATTATAAATTTGTTATACCCAGATATATATGATAGATTTTCAGATGAGAATGTAGAGTTTTTTAGTAGTATTAACGATATTAATGTGTTTAAGCGTTATTACGATGGTTCGGATGTTAACGACCTATATGCTGTTCGTTCGGCAGGAATAGATCCAGCGACGGGATTAGAAGTGTTCTACGATGAGAATGGTGAACGAACCTTTAAACATGATTCGCATGATGAGGTGTTAGTAGGTAACGCAACACCAGATCTTGAGGGTACTATCGGTTCAAGTTTTAGGTATAAAGATTTTAGTCTATCTTTTGTTTTCCGTTATGTATTTGGGCAAGATGTATTGATGTCGGCAACATACCAGAAAGTAGAGAATATTCTATATGAAAATATCGACTATAACCTTGACAAGCGCGCTCTTTACGACCGCTGGAAAGAGCCAGGTGATAATGCGAAATTTACATCTATATTGAACTATGCATTTAATTCGCCTTCGCCAATGTCTTCTCGTTATTTGGCAACGGAAAATACACTTTCGTTAGAGTCGCTATCGGTGGATTATGAGGTGCCAGAGGAGATGCTAAAGAGGTTAAAAATTAGAGGACTTACAGTGTCAGGTTATATGAATAATGTATTTCGTATTTCAACAGTTAAGGAAGAACGAGGATTAATGTATCCTTTTGCTCGTACCTTTAACTTAGCACTTAGGGCACGTTTTTAATATTTCTACCGATTACTAAAATATATTAAATAAAATAATTATGAGATTAAGATTAACAAATAATATAATAGTACCTCTATTTGTTCTCGCTATGCTACTGAGTGGTTCGTGCACAAAATGGTTGCAAGATGTACCAACAGATGACCGAATTATGGAGGAGGAGCTTTTTAATTCACAAAGTGGATTTTTAACAGCTGTAAATGGTATATATATTGATATTTTAAGCGAAGATTTATATGGATCGAAGTTGACATTTGCAGGAACTGATTTGATGGCGCAATATTGGAATGCTGATCTGACGAGTTCAGTTACGCACGACTATAAAGATCTTGTTGATATAACTAATAGTGCCAAGGATAGTTTATCTACCCAGATATGGCGCAAAGCGTATGTAACAATAAATAATGTTAATAATATATTAAAACATTGCGAGTCAACTACCATATTAACTGAAGCACAAAAAGAGCTCTATAAGGGTGAGATGTTGGCTATGCGTGCCATGCTACATTTCGAGCTATATCGTTTCTTTAGTACTTCACGTCAAACACCTACAAATAACGAGTTGATGCCTTATGCTGACTCGCACGAATTTATTATATATGAGGTATTAACTTCTGATGAGGTTGTTGAACGTATAATAAAGGATTTAAAGGAGGCAGAAGTTATCCTAAAACAGTATGATCCAATTATTGCATCAGGGCCTGCGCTAGAGGAGGTTGTTGGTGAAGATAATGATAACAAATTTAGGAATAATAGATTAAACTACTATGCTGCTAAGGCACTTATTGCGAGAGTTTCGGTGTTTGTTGGTGATGATCAAACAGCTTATGAGTATGCAAGTAGTGTTGTTGCTGAAACAGTAGAGAGTAATTCATATTTCCCATTTATTACTCGTGATTTAATAGAGGATGCGGAAGATCCAGATCGTGTTTTCTCGACAGAGATGATTTTTGGGTTATATAATACTCGTCGTGGAGATGATATCTACAATGAATACTTTTCAGCTTCACTAGAGAAAGATGAGTTATTATCTATGAGTAATGCGGGAGTGCTCGATTTATATGATGGTGTAACAACCGATTTTCGCTATCAAGTACAGTGGGAGGGCAAAGCAGATAAATATAATGCTATAATCCCTACTTTTGCTAAATATATGCAAAATGCTCCAGCGTATTCAGATTTATTAATTCATAACTATTATGTACCTATAATACGAATATCTGAGATGTGCCTTATTTGTGCCGAAACAAAATATATCAGCGAGCCAGATGTGGCTGCTAAGTACTTAACCATGCTCAGAACGGGGCGTAATCTCCCATTGGTTGCAGCTACCGATGATATGTTACCTGTTATAATCGCCGAATATCAGCGTGAATTTATAGGTGAAGGTCAACTGTTTTGGTTCTATAAACGACACAACATGTTATCTATTCCAGTGTTGTATGTCGCCGAAGGGGAGACAAGTCAAGGTGGTGATCCGTTGGTTTATAATAAACCTATGGATACAGGTCAATACGACTTTACTCTGCCGAGAGAACAAACAGATTTTCAATAGTGTATAATAATATCATTAATTTTTTAGTTATGAGAAAAATAATAAATACAATACTGTACTGCTTTATATTGGCTATTTTAACACTATCATGCAAATCAGAGATGATGGATTATAATGGAGGCAATTCAGTATATTTTAAAATCCAACCACCAACGCAGAGCGGTTATGGTGATCCAGAGATATGGCCAACCGTAGATACCAGTCATGTGAGCTTTACCGAGACGGTAGAGATGGATACTATCTATCGACTGAAAGTTAGACTTATGGGAAACCTAGCAGATTATGATAGGTATTTTGGAGTTAGGGCAGTAACATCATCAACGGCAACAAGTGGTTCTGATTTCGAAGAAGTGGATGGTAGCTGTGTTTTGCCTGCAGGAGAACGTGAAACATTTATAGATGTTCGTATTATGCGTTCCGAGATAATGAAGCGTGAAGAGGTGTACTTAACGCTTGAGCTTGTCCCTTCAGATGAACTTAGTGTGGATATGAAATATTGGGAGTCTACCTCGGATCAGAATAGTATGAAAAGCGACGGAAGCTACCCTCGTGTAGATGTTCATACTGTCTCTATTTCGGATAAGTTATTTAGACCTTCTGCCTGGAATGATTATGTTGGTGGGGAGTATCACGATTCTAAACTAACACTAATATCAGAGCTCTTTAGTGTTCCTATTGTGGAGTTTAACTCTTCTACAACAATGACCTTTACACGCTTTCAAACTTTGTGTAAAGCCCTAAAATATTATCTATTGCAAAAAGAGAAGGAGGGGGATCCTGTATATC
>CAYJHM010000170.1:4010-4373 GCA_964369935.1 uncultured Rikenellaceae bacterium | reverse complement strand
TATACACAACTATCTACTAATTAAGCAAATAGATAAAGGGTTAATTTTCAAGTACAACCGATACTTTTTTTACGTAGCCCCCTTGAGGGGGATTACTTTTAGTTACCTTTACTTTTATGTATGTAATATTGGGTGCAAAACTCTCTAATACTGCATCAATAATACGCTGTGCTACGTGTTCTAGTAGATGAGATTTTATCTTCATCTGTTGAGCCACTATTTGATAAACTTCAAGATAGCTAACAGCATCTACTATCGAATCGCTCTCGGTAGAGCTATCAACAGCTGTTTTGTACGATAAATCAACTAAGAATCTATTTCCTACCACCTGCTCCTCTTTGTAACAGCCGTGAAAGGCATAAA
>CAYJHM010000170.1:0-4000 GCA_964369935.1 uncultured Rikenellaceae bacterium | reverse complement strand
CATCTCTTGTAATTCAATCAATCCAATTTGCATAATATTTATTTTTTTGACCACAAATATAGCGCTTTTTTATGAGAAATTCTCTAAGTTATTATTGAATTTTCAAAAAAAATTGATACCTTTACAGTGCGAAATAATACCATTATAAAATTTGCCGATATGAAGTTTATTAACAATATAGAGTATGAGGTTTATGATTACAATCAAGCACCTGAAAGCTACCGCATAGCGATTGATGCCTCGTTAAAAGCTCAAAAAACAGCCTATGCACCCTACTCTAATTTTTATGTAGGCGCAGCACTACTACTTGAAGATGGAACGATATTAACAGCTACAAATCAAGAGAGTTATGTCTACCCATCGGGGCTTTGTGCCGAGAGGGTGCTATTATATAATTATCAGGCAAATTATATTGGCAAGAAAATAGAGGTATTCGCAGTAACGGCTATGCCCTGTGGTGCATGTCGTCAGGTTATGAAAGAGACAGAGGAGCGCAACGGCGCAAATTATAAAGTAGTTGTATATATGAATAATAAGGTAACTGTGTTTGATAAAGCGGCAGATCTATTACCATTCGCATTTGTACTAGAATAGATTATGTTTATAGATATATTAATATTATTAGGAGGTTTAGTTCTTATTATTGTAGGGGCTAATTTATTAACTGATGGTTCGGTAATGGTAGCTCGTAAATTTAAGGTTTCAGAGCTGCTTATAGGTTTAACAGTTATAGCTATCGGAACATCCACCCCTGAGCTAGTGGTAAGTATCACCTCGGCATTAAAAGGTAGTAGCGACATGGCGGTAGGTAATGTTTTGGGTTCAAATATTTTTAATTCGTTGGTTATCATAGGTGTTACAGCATTGATTCGCCCAATACGTCTATCAAAAGAGAATACATTTAGGAATATCCCCTTAGGTATAGCAACCTCGGTGGCCTTCGTAATAATAACCTCTAGTGTTTTAGGGATTTCGTTTATGCCTAACACAATTACCCGGATAGAAGGGATTGTTTTGTTAGCTGGCTTTACCGCATTTATCCTATACACAATTAATATTTCAAGCAAAAAGGGTGTTAAGAAGTCGAAATTTGGCGAAGATATAACCTCCGAAGTAAAAGAATCTGATGCCTACCGTAGTAAGCGTCAAATAATGGCTATTCCTATGATATTAGCAGGTCTAGCGGGATTAGTATATGGAGGTGAGCTCTTTTTAGAGAGTGCAGTTAAAATAGCTAAAACCCTAGGAGTTAGCGAATTTATTATATCAGTAACATTAATGGCAGGGGGCACATCACTACCCGAGCTTGCTTCGTGTGTAGTAGCAGCACGTAAAGGGCGCTCGCAAATGGCGTTAGGTAATGTTATAGGTTCAAACATAACCAATATCCTATTAGTACTGGGAGGGGCAGCAACTGTAATGCCGCTCTCATTAGCTGGTGTAACGATAGTAGATGTTGCGCTATTAGTGTTAAGTTCGATTCTCCTATTTGCAACACCATTTAGTTTCAAAAAAGGACAAATAGATCGCACCGAGGCTACTCTATTCATCCTTGTATATCTGGGATATGTTGCTTATATGATTTTTAGAAGTTAAAGTCAATATCTTCATCTTCTATCGTGCTAGGTTTGTATTTTGTATTAACCATCTGCTCGTCTTCCTCACTCCATAGGTTATCATCATAGAAACTATCCTCCATATCAAGTAGGGTATCAATATCCCTTCGCTCCTTTTTAGTTGGTCGTCCTGTTCCCTTATCTCGCTTGATATATACCGAAACCTGTTGTTGTAACTTATCCTTCTCACTCTGCGGAGTAATATCCTCCACATACAAAGGAACATTCACAGCACCCATACGGCTCTTAGGCATCTGAATTATACGATAAGAGTAGATTACTGGCATTCGCTTAACCGAGACCTTATCGCCCAACTTGACCTCACGTGCAGCCTTAACAATAGTGCCATTTATCAATACTTTATTATTCTTACATGCCTCGGCCGCTATCGAACGAGTCTTATATAATCGTACCGACCATAACCACTTATCTATCCTCATATAGCTATTTATTATATGTGTTCATAACCCTATCTATGCCAATAAATGGGAGGTCTTTAATGGCTTTTACACAGTGCTCGATAAGCTCTTTTAGTTCTACCTTCTCGTCACTACTCCATTTCCCTAAAACATAGTTTATTTGCTGTCCTTTAGCAAAATCCGAGCCTATGCCAAATCGTAAACGAGTGTAGTTACCACCTCCAACTACACTATTAATGTCTTTCAGCCCGTTATGCCCACCATCACTACCCTTTTTGCGTATCCTAATCGAACCAAAAGGAATAGCTAAATCATCAACCACAACAAAGATATTCTCAAGAGCAATTTTTTCGCGCTGCATCCAATAATTCACCGCCTTACCACTAAGATTCATATAGGTTGTGGGCTTAATTAGAATTAATGTCTTGCCTCGTAGCTTTATTTCGGCCATATCGGCTAATCTATCGCTCTTAAAAGAAGTATTGGACGCCTCAGCGAGTGCGTCCAATACTTTAAATCCTATGTTATGGCGGGTATCGGTATACTCGCTACCAATATTGCCCAAACCAATAACTAAATATTTCATTATCTATTACTTCTTAGATGCTGCTGCCGCTGCCGCTGCTGCTCCTCTAGCTGCACGAGTCATATTAACCGCACATACTGCTGTTGTAGCAGGTGTAATGATTGAATAGTTGTTTGGAGTAATATCACCCACAAAGAATGAACTTCCTAGACCCATATGAGTAGTATCTATCTCTATATAATCAGGTAAATTCTCCTCAAGAGCAGCAATTCTAATCTTACGCTTCATAAGAACTAACTTACCTCCTAGCTTAACACCATCAGAGTTACCAGTAAGTTTAACTGGAACATCTATCATAACTGGCTTACCATCAATAGCACGGAAAAAATCTACGTGTAGAACCTGCTCGAACACTGGGTGGAACTGCACCTCGCGAAGTACAACCTTCTCTTTCTTACCCTCAATATCCATATTGATGATGAATGAGTTAGGAGTGTAGATAAGAGCTTTTAACTCCTTAGCAGAAACAGAGATATGAAGATTATCGCCACCTCCGTAGATTACACATGGTACACGACCCTCACGGTGAAGAGTCTTGTTCTCTTGCTTACCTGAAACAGCTCTCATTTGAGCTGATAATTCAATTGATTTCATTTTTTAAAAATTGTTTAATTTAATAATCGGTGCTACTCAAAGAGCTACTCAATGCTCTCACCCATCACACCACTAATCGGGCACAAAGATACAACATTTTTTTTGCAAAACAAAATTTGTATCCAAAAAACGCACACTTAATAGAATAGTGTGCGTTTTTGTAAATTATATTCGTTAAAAAAATCCTATAACTATTTATCCCAAGCAAATAGTGGATAACCCTCCATAAAGGCATTAACCTCTTTTCTTATCTCTGCTATTACCTCTTCGTTATCAACATTAGATAGTACTTTATCAATCATAATAACGATAGGCTCCATATGCTCCTCTTTTAGTCCACGAGAAGTTACAGCAGATGTTCCGATACGAATACCCGATGTTGTGAAAGGAGTACGAGAATCGAAAGGTACCATATTTTTATTAAGAGTAATATCTGCTAGAACTAAAACATTCTCAGCTTTCTTACCTGATAATTCAGGGAACTTAGAACGTAAATCAATTAGCATTAAATGGTTATCTGTACCACCAGAGATAATTTTATAACCATACTTAACAAACGCCTCAGCCATTGCATTAGCATTTTTCTTAACTTGAAGTTGGTACTCCTTATATTCAGGTTTTAGAGCCTCGCCAAATGCAACTGCTTTACCTGCAATAACGTGCTCAAGTGGACCACCTTGAACTCCAGGGAATACCGATGAGTTAAATATCTGCGACATCATCTTAATTTGACCTTTTGGAGTAGTTAATCCCCATGGGTTTTCAAAATCTTTGCCCATTAGAAT
>CAYJHM010000169.1:0-4436 GCA_964369935.1 uncultured Rikenellaceae bacterium | reverse complement strand
TAAAAATTGTGTTAGCCCCTCAACTATGGCTATGATAATAGTTTCTTATAGATTTATTTTTTGATTAATTTATTTACTTGCAAAGATAGTAATTTTTTATCAAAATGCCATTACTATACTCGCACAAAATATGAAACACAAAGATATAAATTAATAAATTCTTAACAAAAAACATATTATCTATCATAAAAAATTTATAACTTTGTAGTTTACAGTCTCCTACTAATTAAGTAGACTAATAGAAAACGTTATTGCAATAAACAACAAAGGTATGAAACAGAAGATTAATAACCGTGAACTGAGTTGGTTACAGTTTAATTCTCGTGTGCTACAAGAGGCGCAAGATAGAAGCGTACCCCTACTGCAAAGGTTACGTTTTTTAGGAATTTACTCTAATAACCAAGACGAATTTATTAAAGTTAGACTAGGTAACCTAATTAGGTACACAGATAATAAGCGAGCTAAATACCCTATACATATAACTGGCGATTACACCCCTGAAGAGCTCTTAACGGAGATAAACGAGGCTATGCGAGTATCGCAAAAAGAGTTTCGCAAGACCTATAAGAGCATTATTCAAGAGCTTGAAGAGCACAACATATATATGATAAACGAAAGCGAGCTAACAGCCGAACAGATGGAATTTTGCCGTAACTATTTTTTATCTGTAATTAGCGTTCGCTTAGCTCCGTTAGTGCTACGCAAGAGTTTCAAGCTACCCCTCTTACCAGATAATCAGATATATTTAGCGGTTAAGATGGATGGAGGGCGTAGTAGCCGCTATGCTATCGTTCAAATTCCATCTAGCAAACTATGTCCTAGATTTGTAGTGTTACCATCAGTTGAAAATCGTACCGATATTATCTTTCTCGACGATATAATCCGCCTATTTTTAGATGATATATTCTTTATGTTTCCGTATAAGGAGATATCTGCCTACACATTTAAGGTTGTGCGTGATGCCGAGCTAACTATTGATGATGATATATCTAAAAGTATGTCGGAAAAGATGTACTCAGGTGTTAATCAACGCACTAAAGGTCGTCCTGTTCGTGTTGTTTACGACAAACGAATGCCCGAAGATATGCTTGCACATCTACTAAAGAAGCTCGAAGCAAAGAGTACTACCACTATCGAACCAAGTAGCCGTTATCACCTGATGCGTGACCTTATGAAGTTCCCAAAGGTGAACGATTCGTTAGAGATGACCTCACCTAAACCGATTATACACCCTCAAATTAACCCTTTTGATAGTATCTTAAAGGTTATTAGGCGTAAAGATATCTTATTAAGCTACCCATACCACACGTTTAAGCACTTTATAGATTTTCTTCGTGAGGCGGCAATTGATCCACGAGTTATATCTATCAATATAACACTATACCGAATTGCCAATAACTCGAAGGTACTAAATGCCCTTATCAATGCCGCTAAGAATGGCAAAAATGTGACTGTACTAGTTGAGTTAAAGGCACGATTCGACGAGGAGCACAACATCGAAATATCTGATAGCCTACAAGAGGCTGGTGTAAAAGTTGTACATAGCCCCGAGGGGTTAAAGGTACATAGTAAATTGGTGCTTATCGAGCGTATGGAGTCTCCGAACGGGCTACGTGGTTATGTGTATGTAGGAACAGGAAATTTCAACGAAGATACTGCCTCGATATATAGCGACTTCGGACTATTGACATACAATCAAACTATTGCCGAGGATGCTAGAAGTGTTTTCAACTTTTTAGAATCGCCCCATAAACTATATCGCTACCGTAAACTTATGGTATCGCCCTACTACCTACGCGAACAGATAGAGGAGCTTATTTTACGTGAGATGGAGAGTGCCAAGCAGGGCAAGAAAGCATATTTTTATGCTAAGCTAAACTCGCTTACCGACGAGAAGTTAATATCGTTACTATATAAAGCCTCCGAGGCAGGTGTAAAGATACGATTATTAGTTCGTGGTGCCTGCTGCTTGATTGCTGGGGTAAAAGACATGAGTAAGAATATTGAGGTTCGCAGTGTGGTAGATAGGTATCTTGAGCACGCACGTATGATAATAGTTTGCAACAACAATAAGACAGAAAGTTACATTATGAGTGCCGATTTGATGACTCGCAACCTTAACCGCAGGGTTGAAGTGGGTGTTAAGATAGAGGATAGGGGCATCCACGCCTCTCTATGCGACTACTTCGATATTCAGTGGAACGATAATGTTAAGGCAAGATACACAACCCCAACATCGGGCAATATATATGTCACCGAAACCACAAAAGAGAGTGGTTATAGGTGTCAAGATGAACTATACAGATATTATGCAGATAAAAAATAATAAAATATGAAAGGTAAAGCAATAGCGGCAATAGATATAGGCTCGAACGCTGTTCGCCTATTAATAAACTACGTAGAGGAGCAAGAGGGCATCAAAACCTTTAAGAAAGCAGCGTTCTTGCGTGTGCCTATACGTTTGGGCGAAGATGTATTTACCTCTGGCGAGATTGGCGAAGTTAAACGTTCAGGACTCCTATCTGCAATGAAATCATTCTCTTACCTAATGGAGTGTTATGGCGTTGAGAATCACCGAGCGTGTGCCACTAGTGCTATGCGTGAGGCAAAAAACTCGGCAGAGGTGGTTGAGTATATACGCAACGAGAGCGGTATAGATATCAATATCATATCAGGCAAAGAGGAGGCAAACACCATCTTCAAGGCAGGGGTCGAAACTGGAGCCGTTGATAGCACTACCAACTATCTGTATGTTGATGTGGGAGGTGGAAGTACCGAAGTAACGCTATATAGTAATGGCAGGAAGTTAGATTCAGAATCGTTCCCTTTGGGTACTGTTAGAATAATATCGCAAGGTGCCGATAAACAGGAGTGGAAACGTTTTAAGAAATGGCTTGAGGAGTGTACAAATAAGTACAATGCAACAACCATAATTGGTTCGGGCGGAAATATAAACAAGATAAATAAAATGTTAAGCAAAAAAGAGCGTGAACCTATCCGTTTTGTTGAACTTCAGCTACTTTACGAACAGCTAAACGAGATGAGTTACCACGAGCGTATATCTAAACTTGGGCTTAACACATACCGAGCAGATGTTATTATGCCTGCCTTAAAAATATTCATTACCGTATGCAAGGTATGCAAAATTAACAACGTAGTGGCACCGAAAATAGGTTTAGCCGATGGTATCATCCGCTCTATCGCCGCAAAAATGTAATGAGCTAATAAAAAAGTAGTAATAATCTATGCGTTTTCATAAATTATTACTATTTTTGTAAATATAAACTTTTAAACAATACTAAATGAGATAAAAAAGGGAAACAGAAATATATAAATTTGCTTTAAGCTGTTTATTCTCACTTCTAAAACGACCAAAATTTTGCGGCAGAATAAACAGGCGAAGTCTTTGCTATACATCTATGGCACGGACTCGTCTGTTTGTCGCATAGGTGCTTGGTCGTACCTTGAAGTGGAACATTCGAGTTACGTGTCTTTTTTTGTTCGTGCTCGATAATCCATTAATCGTCAAGCACAATGAGAACAAAATTATTATCAATAGCACTACTATTACTCTGTAATTTTACAGTTGCGCAAAAATACCTCCCCAAATCCAATGGAGAAATAGTTCGTCACAGTTACTACATCCTTTCATACATTGAAGAGCACGAACAAGCCGAGTGGGTTTACTACAAACTAACCCCCGATATGATTAAAGGGAAAACCGAGCGTACAGAAAATTTCAGGCAAGACCCAAAGGTAAAAACAAAATCAGCCACTCCTGCCGATTATAGAAAAAGCGGCTACGATAGAGGACACTTGTGCCCTGCCGCATCGATGAGGCATAATCATAAAGCTATGAGCGAGACCTTTTATATGTCGAACATATCCCCACAAGTACCAGCATTTAATCGTGGAGTATGGAGGCGTCTAGAACAACACGTAAGAGATTGGGTATTAAAAGATAGTGTGTTATATGTTATTACTGGTACAATATTTCCCGACTCAACACAAACAGCAAAAAAGAAAATTGGATGTAACCAAGTAACCATTCCAACTCACTACTACAAAATTATACACTCGCCCAAACACAGTAAATCAGTTGGATACATTATCCCCAACCAAAAGAGCAACAATCCAATAAGCGCCTTTATTGTGCCAATAGACTCAATTAAAAATATCATTGTTCGTAAAAATTGCAGATGACGTGCTTATGGAAAAAGCCTTCTTGAACTAAAGTTTTGCTGAAAATGTATGCTAATCACAAGGGTGATTCCCCAAATGCGAATCACTTTATTTACAATGTGTTAAAACAACTAAAAGCTAATATTTACCCCCATTCCTGAGAATTACCTCAAAAATGGGGGTAATATTTTATTATGAACGCAGCCCAAAAGTGTTCGCTTTTTCCATAAGTGCGTTAGCTGTGGTGCATTACT
>CAYJHM010000168.1:2532-4446 GCA_964369935.1 uncultured Rikenellaceae bacterium | reverse complement strand
TATTTAAGTTTTACTACAAAACATTTCCGAAATTCGTTATTTCTGTACCTTTTTGAGGATTAAGTTTACCAAAATGGCTGATATCATGCCAAAGATGGCAATTCCACCAACCGACACCACCACCGCCACGGCTCGCCCTGCTATTGTGATGGGGAACAAATCACCATAACCGATGGTCGAGATGGTACAATAGGTCCACCAAATTGCATCAACCGCTGTGTCTATACTGCCACCCGAATTTCTCTCAAATAGTAGCACCAAAATAGGGCTAATAATCATCAAGACCACAAACAGCAGCGGGGCGAGCATCTTCATTATCTGAGCCACGCCCAGCTTCTTAGCAGAACGCACCCTCGAGAGTGAGGTGAAGAGTTTGAACAATCGAACTAGCCTTGCTATTTGAAGAATTTTCAGAAAGCCTATATAATGAAAGAGCTCGACAATCGGGAGGCTAACGATAAAATCCAGCGAGTTGCGCCACGCAAAGCGTGGGCGGTTCTCGCTTCTAGAGAATCTCATAAACCAGTCTATCAGAAAGTAGATGCACGCTCCAAAATCGTATATCACCAACAGGTGACGAACCTCAGCATCCAACGGACAGAACAATTGCACCGCGTATGATATGACAAAATAAATTATCAGTATCGAAACGATGAGGTCGGAAATTCGGAATTTTTCGTCCATTCTACAAATAGCGATTTACACCCTCTGTGAGTTGATCTGCGTATTGGTATATATCGTTAAGTGAATTGATTTTGAACTTAGTCTCAACCTTGTCAGCATTAAAGATACCTATTTGCTTATTTGTCTTTGAGTTAAAATACAGTCTACAAATTGGTTTGCGATTATTGTCATCTACAAAGATGGCAAAGTAAGACATCGAATCACGGTGTGTAATACGCTCGGGGTCAATGGCTGTTCGCAAAATTGACTTGATGGTGTAATAACCTTCCAGTTCTTCAGCTGTAGTCACTATCTGTGGGCCATTATCTGTGTCCTCTGTGGTCTCAACTGGAGTAACTCCATTATCATTTGATTCATTTGGATTAATCGCAATACTCAATCTTTCCGAGATTACATCATTTATATGGTTGTGGATTGATCGTCGCACTAATTCGGTGAATTGCTCAAGTACCTTGGGTGTAAATGAGCCTTCGTAGACCTGCTTTCCAAGGTATTTCACAAGCTCGGGAGAGGGCTTTGCAAATTCTTCAGCGATGAGGGTTCTTAGTTCGCCAATATATTTTAGCTTATTAGCAGTACTCAAAATAGTATCTACATCAAAGTACGACTTGTGAAATTTCTTTAGCTCACTAATTTGCTCGTCTTTTAGTTCGAGAAGATTAACCTCAAGGAAAGGCTTCTCATCCATCTTGTTGGTTGCAACGATATCAGTATAGAATCGATAGATTATGCCATTGGTTAATATTCCGAATTTTGCTTTAGATACATTAAAATAACGCACAAGTTGATTATCGTGAAGACTAAGGTTTTGCTTCCAGTGCTTACACTCTATCAACATAATCGGCTCACCATCTTTCATTATAGCGTAATCGATTTTCTCTCCCTTTTTTGTTCCAATATCACAAACCATCTCGGGGAGAACTTCCAGGGGATTAAACACATCGTAACCTAGTACGGTTAAAAATGGCATCACAAGAGCGTTCTTAGTAGCCTCTTCGGTGTGAAGATTTTCTTTTAAGTTTTCGATTCTTTCAGCGATCTGTTTTACTGAATCTTTGAAATCCATAGTTGTATTTTTTATAGGGTTAGTTAAATATTATTTGATACTCATATTGAGTAGCACTTTATACATCCCGAAGATGTCTTTTTTGTCGACCTCGAACTCTGGATAGTCGAGGTTGATAGAGCAGCACTTAACGCGATCATCTTGTTGTGAAGGCATTATTTTTT
>CAYJHM010000168.1:0-2432 GCA_964369935.1 uncultured Rikenellaceae bacterium | reverse complement strand
AGGTTGATAGAGCAGCACTTAACGCGATCATCTTGTTGTGAAGGCATTATTTTTTTAATTACACTGCCGTTGCAAGTGTCAAGAACATACACTTTGCCCCACTCAATGAATGCGGATGAGTCTATCTTCTTAACCAAGATCTGAGAGCCTGACGGGTACTCGGGCGCCATTGAATCACCAGCTACGGTCATAGCAAAGTCTACACCCTTAATTGGCGAGATTATTTGCTCACAATCCTCATTACGCAGAGACGCGACAAAATCATTGAGCGATCCACCTTGAGCTGAAATTGGCAGTAGTGCTACATTAGTTACAGGCGCCTCGCCTGAAGTCAAATTGTTTACAAACATTTCACCTTGACCTGTAAGCAGCCATCTTATATCTAATTCAGGAAATGCTTCAATTAAGATTACTTCATCAAAGGTGTTTCTTCTAACCCAATTAGCTAAAGTTTGAGCTTTAACTCCTAAGAATCTAGCAAATTCAGCGTCAGTTCGGAAATTTTTATATTCCTTTATTTTGCTGAGTATCAGTACTTTGTTAATTTTATCCATAATTATAGCCCAAAAAAGTTTAACAATTTGTTTGGTTTTATTGTCAAATTGACATATATTTGCATTCAGAAAGGAACGCATTACAAAGGTAATTAGTTTCTTTCCGATAGTAAATAGCAAATATAGACTATTTCTTCATAAAAACCAATACTAATCATCAAAACCTACAGCTATGTTTAGACGAATTAAAACTTACTTCCAAACAAAACGTAAACAAAAACTTCGCGAGGAGTTGTACAAACAATCGATGGGAGTGGCATCAAGAATCCACCCCCACCAAGTTGAAGATGGAGTAGACTTCATTCTATATGGTAAACCACTCGAAAAGTCCAGTGCTGACCACTATGAGAATGAAGGCTTCTAGTTATTTGAGGGCGTTTTGTATCAAGGATTTTACCTCATTATACTCGCGATTTGTAACTATTCTGATACTTTCGTTTACGGCCTTAACATTAACACCCATTTGACTAGTTCGACCAGAATAGTTAATTGACTTGGTAGATGATAAGGTTATAATAGCTCCGCTACCACCTTCATCGGATTGCCTAACACATACAATATTAGCAACATTCAGCAGCAGCAGAACACCATTTGTGTTTTGAATTTCAATAAATCCTTTCATAATTAAATTGTTTTTGATTAATACTAGAGTGTAAAGATATGCTTTCTTATTGTAAAATACAAATTTACCTTCTAATCAACCAAAACACGAAATAAACTAACCCTATTAGCCATGTTCAGACGACTAAAACAACGCAGGTTGGAGCGCAAGTTCCTTTCCTATCAGCTAAAGCTCTTTGCCTTTTCGGTGGAAAAGGATGTGTTCCTCACCCCTCGGACGATAGACGAGATTGCCTACCACTTATCGCACGGCAAACCTCATCGCCACAGCGAGGACACTCAAAAACTCCTCACCATGGCCAGAGTGAGCCACGATCAGAAGTATATGAGGGGCGTGAGAGTTGTCAGTGATATATCGGGGGTAACTTTAGGTCAGAATGGCTTTAGTGTCTCATTTGATGCCGTCAACTCCCTAACCGAGAAACTCCAAGCAACCGAACCTATAACCGAAAAAAGAGGGTAGTGATGAGTGAACAGTTTAAACAATACCATGTTACATACATGGCTCTTAATCCATTCGCAGATATAGGAAATCTGTCGAGGTCTTCAACTGCGAATATTCCTGACGATGTTCCAGTGCGGACCATTGTAGAGTGGGCGAAAGATGCTATCCCTTATGGATATTTTCTGAAGTCTATTACCTGCGATGGGAGTCCATTAAGAGTGTATAAGCATCCATCCCTAGTGTATGGGGCTGAGGTATAATCAATCCAAGCATTACAATGAACACTGAAATTATCGCTTTTGAACTTGAGAATGCCTGCGTTTCACGATCTGAACGCCCTTGGTACGACCGACTAGCGCAGGACTTACGTGATGGCAATGAGATGGCGATTGAGGTGTACAGCAAGGCTCGTGATCAGCGCCAAGCGGCATCGAACTACCACTGCGTGCAGAGAGCTCAGTTTCACGGTTTGACCGATATTTTTCAATACAATAAATACGGGTGGATCAATTACCACCACTACCTAATGCAGTTTATTATCGAGGAAGTTAAACTCGATATTCACAATGACTATAAGATTTTTCAACTCCCAGCAGGAAGGTTCATATACGACTATGGTTTTAGTGTTAATTCGGAAGGCTCTTATGGTGGGCGAAGTATATACGAGAATGGATTTGAAACCCTCGGCGACTGCAAACGAGAACTTTGCCAACGAGCACTGAAATTCTTTGCACGGTGCAAATCGGCTCGCTCGAAAAGGCTAGCCAAGCACTATGAAGATTTACTTAGAACCATAGATCAACCAGAAGGGG